>JANLUQ010000501.1:0-8552 GCA_031363565.1 Armatimonadota bacterium
CAGGTCCAGCCCGCGTGTGCTGCGGGTGTCGTAGTGATGAAGCTCGTAAAGCATGATGGAATTTCCTGGGTTCGAGTGTTGAGTTTAGTCGCTCCGGGCGGCCGTCTCGCCGGTCTCTTTAAGGTGAAAATAGGCTTGCAGCATCGCGCGGGCGACTTTGCCCGCCGTATCGCCGCCATGCCCGCCATGCTCGACGATGGCGGCGATGGCGATGGTCGGATGGTTGTAAGGAGCGAAGCAGATGAATAGGCCATGCGTCTTTGCCGCCCCGTGCGTCTGCGCCGAGCCGGTCTTGGCGGCGACCGCGACCTCTTTGAAGTTCACGACTTTGCCGGTCCCGTTCGTCACCGTCACCCGCATGGCCCGGCGGACGATCTCCATATTGACCGAGCTGACCGGGACATGCCGCAGGACCGTCGGCTCGCTCCGGTACGGCTCCCTCCCTCCGATCACTTTCGCCACGACATACGGCTTCAAGACATTCCCACCGTTTGCGAAGGTCGCCGCCACACGTGCCATCTGCAAAGGAGTCGTCAGCACGTCCCCCTGCCCGATAGACATATGCAGGGTATCGCCCCCAAACCAGGTGGCGAAGGCCGGGCCGAGCTTATGGAAATGCTTTGCTTTCCAGGCCGGGGAAGGGATCGAGCCGATATCCTCGCCGCCTAGATCAATCCCCGTCTTCTCAGCCAGACCGAACTGCTTGCAGTAATACGAAAGCCGGTCCGGGCCGATCTTTTGCCCGTAGACATAAAAGAAGACGTCGCAGGACTGCGCCATAGCTTTGGTGAAGTCTGTCGCGCCATGCGTCTCCCAGCACCCGAAGCGCGCCCGCCCCAGGTGGTAGGAGCCGGGGCAGTAGACGCCGCTGCGCGGCGTGATCGCGCCGGTTTGCCAGCCGGCCGCCGCGACCACGGGCTTAAAGGTCGAGCCGGGCGGATACATCGCCTTGATGGTCCGGTTGAGCAGCGGATGGGATACGCTTTTGTTGAGCGGGTCCCAGTCCTTCGCCGTGATGCCCGTCGCGAATTTGTCCGGGTCGAAGGTAGGTGCGGACACCATCGCCAGCACAGCCCCTGTACGCGGGTCCAGGGCGACGGCAGCCCCAACGAAGTCGTGCTCTTTGAAGACTCGCTCCCCTGCCGCCTGCGTCGGCGCATCCAGAGTCAGTGTCACCGTGCCGCCGGGCGCGGCGTCCTGCGTGTCCAGGGTGTGCAAGGTGCGCCCATGCGCGTCTATCTGCACATCCGTACCACCCGCCTCCCCGCGCAGGGACGACTCATAGGCGGCCTCGACCCCGGACTTTCCCAGGAAGTCGTCATTGAAGTACCCCTGCCCCTTGTGAGCATTCCACTCGTCGGGGTTGATCCGGCCCATCGTCCCGATGAGGTGGGCGGCCAGCGTGCCTTTGGGATACCAGCGAACGGGTTCCGGCTGGGTGCTGACACCGGGCAGAAACGGCTTGTTCTCCTCGACCTGCGTCACGACAGCCATCGGCACATCCAGGGCGATGCGGAGCGGATCGTAGGGGTTCTGCTGGTTGTCCAGGATGGTCTGCCGGATCTCGTCGGGCGTGACATGAAGCAGTGCAGCCAGGCGGGCCAGCACGGCGGAGTTCTTGGCGACATCGGGCGTAGCATACAAGGCCAGCCGTGGGCGGTTTGCGGCCAGCAGGACACCGTGGCGGTCCACAATCGCCCCACGTGGGGCGCGCATGGGGATGCGCCGATGCTGGTTGGCGGCGGCATCGTCACGGAAATCGTCGCCGCGCGCGATCTGCAAGTACCATAGGCGGGCGACGAGGGCGAAGAACAGCAGAAGGATCACGACTCCGAACCCCCAGGAGCGCTGCGCGGCCGCCCGCTTGGTCTGCTGGCGGGAGGGCGGCGCGTGCCGGGGGTCAGGGGGACGCAGGGATGGTTTCGGCGAGGTGAGCATGGCGCGGGGAAGTCTTACTGCTCTCCTGGAGGCGGTGGGTACATGCGGCTGTGGCGGAACGGCTGCTGCCCGCGCGGATAGGTGCGCGTGACCGTCTGCGGATCCCATTTCGTCGCCAACAAGCCGTCCTCAGGGTTGATCGTCACAGTGACGGTGTCCTCGGCCGGGTCGTGCCGCCGGTTATGCCGTGGATGAGAGGTGTCCGATGTAGTCGGAGTCGGAGGCGGCGGCGAGTCGCTGGAATTACCAGGCGTGTCCACCGCGCGGGTGCTGTCTGTGCCACTGTCGCCGCTGCTCTGCGGCTTCGTGTATTGGGGTGACAGCGTAGTCGGCTGCGTCCCCGTCGTGAAGGTCTCCGGATGCGAGTTCTGGGCGCCGTCGGGCGCGATCAGGCTGCTGCTGTCATCCACATTGACGGTCACGGTGCCGTCGCCGTTATCGTGTGGCCGACCCCGGCGCGCGCGCCGGGTGGGATGAGGAGTTTCACTTGGAGGGGTATCCGAAGAAGGGTCTGCGGGGGCTGCCTCCACCGCCGCCGCCGTGTCCGCATTCGTGACGGGCTTGACGACCGGAGGCAGCTTTGTTTTCTCCCGCGCGATCTCTCTCCCACGCGCCGCTTTGAAGATCGGGAGCGCCTGGGTCATAAACTGCGCCCAGATCGGGGCGCAGACCGTGGAACCCCAGGCATTGCCGGCCATCTCCTCGCCATAGGCGGGCGCGGACCTCTTCGACTTGTAAATCGGATGCCCTGCCCAGACCGCGCAGACCAGGTCGGGGGTGTAGCCGACGAACCAGACGTCCTTATGCCCCTGCGTCGTGCCGGTCTTGCCGCGCGCGTCGGGGGGCATCCCGCCCACCTTGTCCGCCGTGCCCTCGGTGACAACCGCGCGCAGCATATCGTCAAGCTGCGCGACAGTCTCCTTCTGGAGCACATGCGTTTCGATTGCCGGCGGCACGTCTTCCAGCACGGTGTCCTGCACATCGGTCATCCGCGTCCAGGCGGACGGCTCCGGGTGGTTGCCGCCTGCCGCGAAGGTCGAGTAGACGCTCGCCATCTCCAGCGGCGTCACCGGGCTTGAGCCGAGGGCAAGGGACGGCACCGGGTCGAGCGGCGAATGAATTCCCATCATGCGCGCGTAGCGTATTGCGGCCTGCGGCCCGATCAAGTGCAGCACCTTCACAGCGGGGACGTTGATGGACTGCGCCATCGCTTCCTTCAGCGTAACGCGCCGATCCGAGTAGCCGTTGTCGTCCTTCGGCGTATACGGTTTACTTCCGCTCCCGAAGCTGGTGCGGACATCCAGAACAGTCGTGGTCTCCCGTACCGATCCATCATTGATGGCCGCCGAATAAACGATGGCCTTGAAGGAAGAGCCGGGCTGACGTCGCCCCTGGGCGGCGATGTTGAACTGGTTCTTCTTGTAGTCCGCGCCGCCGACCATCGCCTTGATCTCGCCCGTCTTTGGGTCCAAACACACCAGGGCGCTCTGCGTCGGGCCATCGCCGCGCACACGCGCCAGGCCATCCTTCACCGCCTGCTCAGCGCGCTGCTGCATCGGCCAGTTTAGAGTGGTGTAGATCTTCAGGTTGCCGTTCGTGACATAGTCGGGGCCGTACTTGCGCCGGATCTGGTCCACGACATAGTTGACGAAATAGGGTGCGTGGAAGATCTGGCTGCCCTGCGAGGCCGGTTTCGCCCCCGCCAGCTTGATCTTCTCCTTCACAGCCTGCGCGTACTGCGGCGGCGTGATGTACTTTTCCTTCAGCATCTGGTCCAGGACGCGGTTGCGCTGGCCTAGTGCGGCGTCCATGTCGTTATAGGGGCTGAAGTCGTTAGGACGGTTGGGCAAGCCAGCCAGCAGGGCGCACTGGGCCAGATCAAGCTGTTTGACATGCTTGTTGAAGTAGACCTCGGCGGCGGCCTCGACGCCATACGCGCCGCTGCCATAGTTGATCTGGTTCAAATACTTCGCCAGGATGTCCTGCTTGGTGTAGCTGTTGTCTATCTGCTGGGCGATGATCAGCTCGTTGAACTTGCGCCCCATGGACTTCTGCCGGGTCAGTCCACCGACCCCAAGGTTGCGCGCGAGCTGCTGTGTGATGGTGCTGCCGCCCTCGCCCTTCATATCCTGGTGCCGGAAGTTGCTGTAGAGCGCACGTCCGATGCCCTGGATATCTACGCCCCCATGTGTGTAAAAGCGTCGGTCCTCGAAGGCGACCGTGGCGTTCTGCAAATTCTTGGGGATGTCTTCAATGGGGACGACCTTGCGCCGCTCGGTGAAGTATTCGGCTAATGGAGTTCCGTCGGACGAGTAGACGTAGGTAATCCCCAGCGGGGCCTCGGGCAATTGGATGGTCTTGGGCGCAGTCTTCAGCCGCCAATAGCCCCACGCCATCACCGTGATCGCCGGAACGAGGATCAGGAGTGTGAGGATCTGGAAGAAGGCGATGATGCCCGCCCAGACCGGATGCCGACGGCGGCGCGGTTTGGGCCGACCTTTCCCACTGCGGGCAGGAGGGCGTGGCGGGGCTATCGGGCCGCCCTGCGCGGTTCGTCGTGGTGTACCGGTTGTAGCCATAATTTCTCTACCGTATTATAGGCGTCAAAGGTGCCTTTGTCAAGCAGGCGTCCGTGTCCGGGCACGGTTCTGGTATAATACCCAACGAGTAGGCCCGTGAAATCATGACGAGAGAATCATGACGAGAGAATCATGACGAATATAGACGTGGCATCAACAGTGAAGTTCGAGCGCCGCCTGCCAAGCCCTGAGAATGCGTATAAAACTGCGAACCGGCGGTTAAAACCGCAGCAGCAAAAGCACGAAACCTGCCTCCGCAGGTTAACACAGATTAACACAGATTAATCCAGAGTTCGGAGTCTGCGAAGGCAGGCTTTGTGCTTTTGTTGACGCGACTTCAGTCGCCCCCTCCTCTTTTTAGACACACTCTAAAAGAAAAGGAAAGCTAAAAGCTGATCATGCTGTCCGTACTGATGCCGGTCTACAATGAGGAAGACACGGTGGCGCGCATCATCGCTGAGGTGCTTGCCCTGCCGCTCGCACTAGAGCTGATCGTGGTGGATGACGGCTCGACCGATGAGACTCGGGCGCGGCTGCACGCCCTGGAAGAGGCGCACGACCCGCACCTGAAGATCGTCTACGCCCCCCAAAACGCCGGCAAAGGCGCGGCAATCCGCGCGGCCCTCGCCCATGCGACGGGTGACGTGGTGGTCATCCAGGACGCTGACTGCGAGTACGACCCGCGCGATTTCGGGCCGATGCTGGGGCAGATCGAGGCGGGCGCGGCCGTCGTTTATGGGACCCGCCTCTCTCCCGAGGCCGCCCAGATGAACCAGGAAGTGCGCGACAAATTCTATGTCGCCCGACGTCTGCTGCCCTGGCTCACTAATGTCCTGTTCGGGACCAAGATCACCGATGAGGCCACTTGCTACAAGATGTTTCGCCGGGAGGTTTTGGCCTCCATCCCCCTGCGCTGCGCCCGCTTCGACTTCTGCCCCGAGGTGACCGCCAAGGTCATCAAGCGTGGGTATAAGATCTACGAGACGCCGATCCGCTACCATCCTCGGACGGAGGCGCAGGGCAAAAAGATCGGCTGGCGCGACGCCTTCGACGCCGCCTGGGCGCTGCTCAAATTCCGCATCCTGGACTAACCCATGCCCGTAACAGTGACTATTGTTCAGACGCCTACCGACCGCGCGGCGTGCTATGAAATCCGCAAAACCGTCTTCGTCGAGGAGCAGGCCGTCCCGCTCGAACTAGAGATGGACGAGTACGATGACGCAGCCACCCATTTTCTGCTCCGTGATGGGGACAGACCCCTGGCAACCGCCCGCCTGCTGGACAAGCACGGCCTGGCGAAGATCGGCCGGGTCGCCGTCCTCCAGGAGGTGCGTGGGCGCGGCCTGGGGCTTCTCCTGATGCGCGCCGTGCTGGATGAAGCCAGGGGGCAGGGGTTTTCTGAGGCCGTGCTGGACTCGCAGACCTACGCCATCCCGTTCTACGAGCGGATGGGCTTCGTGGCCGAAGGGGAAGAGTTCGACGACGCGGGCATCCCCCACTATCTGATGCGGCGGCGTCTGTAGGAAATAAGAGGACACCGGCACTGAAGTGCCGGTTTATTCGGAGGCAGTCGCTCCGCGACTGAGAACAGGACAGGACAAGAAGGGCGCGATTCGTCGCGCCCCTACGGCATTGAGAACGCCTCGCCCACCTCTATGACCTCCGCATCCGTCCGCCGGAAGACGCGCCCCGCCTGCGCCTCCATCACCATTCCCTTGATGCGCTCCGTCACCGCCCACTTCGTCTCCGCCGTCACCCAGAACGGATAGGGCAGCCGCTCGAAGTCCTTGCCCTGAATGTTCTTGGTGTGATTGATGACGTCTTTCAGCAGCCGCCCGCACAGGCCGGAAAGCATCCAGCCGAGGATAAAGTAAAGCTCGTTGCCCGCCACGCCCTCGCGTAAGAAGGCGCAGGGTGCCCCGCTGTCCAGGATGCAGCCAGGCGGCAGATAGCGGGCGTTCAGAGTCTGCGAGATGAGCTGCCAGGTCAGCCCCTCGCGCCCGAAATGCTTTGCTCCCCCGACCCCATGCAGATACCACGGACCACCCTTCTTGAAGGTCAGCACCGCATCACCCGCATCCTTCCAGTAGACGGCATGAGAGGGAGGCGCATAGACCAGCGTGTTCGAGGCCTTGTTGTAAGGCTGGTAATCGGCGTGGGGCAGCGTGACGACAAGCGGCTCCGTTCGCGGCAGGACGCGCACCGTGCGCCGCGTCTCGCCCCGGCATACCTGCGCGGCGATCTCGACCCGCTTCGCCGGGGCAAGGAAGCCGAGCCGCGCCCGCCGCACCTCGTTTTCCAATGTGATTGGCTGGTCGAAGAACTCAAACCGGTACGGCTCACTGACCCTGCCATCCGTGATAGGCCGCACAAACATTTCATTGGCCCCGATGGTCATACCGCTCGTCGCCAGCAGGAAATCGCCGAGCTTCGGCCCGGCGAAGTAGGGCGCGTAATCATCCGTGATCTGCCACGAGTGGTTTCCCGTCAGCGCGATCTGCTCCCGCGAGACCGATTTGCCGTCCAGCGTAAAGGCGGAGGCGGGGCCGGTCTTGGCATAGTCCAGGACCACCATCGCGTACTTCGTCTCCTCCGAGAACACGTTCAGCCGCGTCACGGCAGGAGCGCCGCTGTCCAGCAGAAGCCGCCGCAGGCCCTGCATCGTGTTGATGGTCAGAAACGTGTCGCTGCAAATGAAGCGCAGCCGCCCGCCCGTCTTCAGCAGGTCCAGGCACTTGACGATAAAGAATGAGTAGGTCTCCTTCTTGATCTTTAGCCCGTTGCGCCAGCCGAACTCGCGGTCCAGACTGTCCTGAAGTTCGGGCGCGATGGTCCCGCCAAACGGCGGGTTACCGACGATGGCGTCGAAGTCAGTAGGGAACACGGCCTGAAAGAAATCCGCGCATTGAAGGTTATGTCGTGCGGGACAGTACCCCCAACGCTGGCCGATAGCAGCGAGGCAGCGAGCATGGAGAAGAGGGTCGAGTTCCACGCCGTAGACATTGCGGCTCAGGACTTGGTCCAAACGCTCCGGCAGGGGAGTATCGTAAAGTGGCAGAAACTTCTCGATGAGGGGCAGGAGAAACGACCCGTCGCCGAAACTCGGTTCCAGCACTCTGGCGTCGCGGGTGAAAGCGAGGTCTCCAATGAGGCGGCAGGCCGTGTCCGGCGGCGTGAGAAACTGGCCGAGCTGGCGTTTGCGGTTGCGGAGGGTCTTAGTCTGGCTCATGGGAACTTGAGAAGAGCGGCGATCGGAGGCTGTGCAAAGGGTTGAAAACCCCTCGCATGCCACAGTCTCATTCCGAAAGCGTCTCCCGCCCCGGCGGCGGCGCAAAAGCCAAATGCCGGAAGGCGGACCAGTCTTCCAGATCCTCGCTGTAGTCCTCGGGGTCGTCATCGAAGAAGTGGTCGTAGCTGGTGAAGATGTGCTCGAACGGCAGGCCGACCGCCAGGGCTAAAGCATCCAATGGTCCCGCCGCGAACTGGCCGGCGCCCGCGCGCGCTTCTTGCAGCAGTGCCGCGAACCGCGCTGACGGCACTTGCAGGACGGGAGCAAGCCTATCGGCGTCGCCCTGGTACAGCGCGGCTTCCTCCGCGCCCTCGGCGACTTGGGAGGGGTCATCGGTGAAGCGGTCCCGCACTTCACCACCCTCGTAGTAATTATAACCCCAGTGCGTGTCATCGGCCACCCATGTTTCGAGAACGGGAGCCTTGACGGCTTGCGACAGGCGCTTGGCGAGAAAGCCGCTATCCTGCCAGTCCTCGACATAGACCGAGACCCATCCTTTGCCCGATGCGCCGCTGATGAGGACGCCGTACCAGCCGTCGCCATCCGGCAGCTTGTCCTCGTCCTCGGTCACGGCAGAGGCCAATGCCTCCGCAATGGGCTGGAAGCCCTCGCCGGTGAAGAGGGTCGTCAGCAGGCCTCGCACAGCCGCCGAGTCGTTCGTTTTGATGTTGACATTGATGTAATAGCCGCCCATAGGGTGATGATACCCGATCCTCTCCCCGCCGCAAGCGGCGACCCTCCCCTCG
>JANLUQ010000579.1:0-3279 GCA_031363565.1 Armatimonadota bacterium
GTCTCGAAGGCGGCCTTGGCCCGGTCCTTGGCGTCGGTGTAGAAGCCGCGCTCGCCGTTAGGCATGACAACAATCAGAGGCAGGCCCGCGACGTACCGCTCGATGCTCGACCGCCGGATCCAGGCGGTGTGGTTGTCGGACAGGCCGTGCAGCAAATAGAAGACGGGGAACGGCCCGGCCTTGCCTTCGGGCACGATCGCCGTGAACGAGATCATCTTTTCCAGCACGTTGCCTTGATCCAGGTGGAATTCACAGACTGCCATTTTTTAATCTCCTTCTAAAAGCCGCAGTGTCAAAGCGCGGCGGCGCGCGTAGCGCTCCTCCGAGACGGCGGGGACTGCCCCCGCCGTCGAGACCGGCTCAGCCATCTCGACCCAGGACCGGCAGCCGCCGTATTGGCGCAGCACCGGCAGCACGACCGGCGTCGCCAGTGTGTAGGCGCGCAGGAGCAGCACGAAGACGGGCTTGTAGGGTTCCCAGTCGTAGCGCCCATTAATAAACTGCGGGCTCCAGATGTGCTGCGGGGCGAGGTTCAGCAGCTTCGCGCGGTCGTCCACGCGCACCACATCGCTGACCTCGGCGGCGGCCTCGATCCGTATCTCGGTCGGCCCTGTTTTGCGCGCCTCCTCCTCCCCGAGCCACTGCCCGAAGCACGGCTGCAAATCCCCCGTCCGCTCGGTTTCGTGCGCGTAGGTGGGGTACAGCAGGAACTGTGCGGCCCGCAGGTCGAAGTCGCCGCTTTCCTCGATCAGTCCGCCCTTGCGAAGCAGGAGGATCTGATGCCCTTCCAGCAGCGACCTTTGGACGACCGCCCACTCTTTCAGGGCGGTAGTGAGCTCATTTGACAGCATCCCAATTTCTCCCTAATGTCACGCAACGTCTGCCACGGGTTGAAACCCGAGGCACCGACAAGCCCACCGTCCAGGGGACGGAAGACAGGAACGGAAGACAGAACAAACAAAACAAGAGGGCGGGGGGACCCCGCCCCTACAGGATCATGCCTCTTTCTCTTGCGTCCCCTGGACGCCGGGCACTTGGCAGCCTCGGGTTTCAACCCGTGGCAGACGTTGCGTGACATCAGCAATCCTTCACATGCTCTAGAATATGCCGCACTGTCTCCTCGGGCGTCTGGCGCGTGTTATCAACAACGATGCCGAACGGCGGGCTGTTGATGCCCCTCTCGTAGTGATATGGGATGCGCTTCAGTTCCCATCCGGTCAGCTCGCGCGTTCCCCGGTTGGTCAAAGCGGCGGCGAGGTCCGGGTTCAGCGTAATGCAGCGGGTCGGCACGCCCAGCGGTCTCAGCTCGCGCATCAGGGTGTCATAATCGCCCGTCGACAGCGGGGAGCTGATGACGACGTTCAGCCCGCAGGCAACGAAGCTGCGCGGCAGCGGCCGGACGAGCTACTTGGAAGCGGCCGTCTTGCCCGCATTGATGGAGCCGCTGAGGAGAATGACCATTAGCTCCATTATACCCCGCCGCCCTGTCCTGACCGGGTATAATAGGAACACAGAGTCAGGAGGCCCCCCGATGGCGATTGCGGAAGCGGAAGTTCAACAAGCAGAAATCAAACCCGGAGCGCGGGTAACGGAAGAGGAACTGCTGCGTCTGCCGAAAGACGGGCCAGGCAACCCGACGCTCGCCAAGTACGAACTTGTGGACGGGAGGCTCAAGGAAGTGCCGACACGATCTTCGCATGACCAGATCAGTTTCCGGCTGCTCATGCGGCTTGGGCCGTTCATGCTGGACCAAGGCGGAGTCTCCACCGGCCAAGCCGGCTTCCGCATGAGTGACGGCAACATCCGCGTCCCAGACATATCATTCACGCGCAAGTCGCGGCTGCCCGGCGGCAAGGTTCCTGACGCCTTCGGCGATGTGGCTCCTGACCTATGCGTCGAGATGATCTCGCCCTCGGAGGAGCGGGCGGACATGGCTCGCAAGGTGCGCGAATACTTCGAGGCCGGGGCGGAGCAGGTGTGGCACGTTTTCCCCGAGCGGCAGCAGATCGTCATCTTTACCGCGCCCACCAAGGCGCGCACCCTGAACGCCGACGACACGCTGACGGCGGGGGACATCCTGCCCGGCTTCTCCTGCCGCGTCGGGGACCTGTTTATTTTAGAGTAGAGGACAAGGGCAATGCAGTACCGCAACTTCGGCACAACAGACTTACGCGCTTCCGTCGTCGGCTTCGGCGTCTGGACCGTCAGCACGCGCATGTGGGGTGTCACCGACGAGGCCATCCGCCTGCGCCTGCTGCGCCGGGCCTTCGAGCTGGGCGTGACCTTCTACGACACCGCCGATGTGTACGGCGACGGCCTGGGCGAGACCATCCTGGCGGAGGCATTAGGCGCGCACCGGGACGAGATGACGATCGCCACCAAGTTCGGCTACGACTGGTACACCGCCCCCGGCGAGCAGGCGGGCCAGAAGGAGCGCCCGCACGACTGGACCCCGGCCTACATCAAGCGCGCCTGTGAGGAGAGCTTGAAGCGGCTCGGGACCGACCATATTGACCTGTATCAGCTCCATAACCCGCGCGTCGAGGCGCTCCAGCAGGATGATCTATTCGCAACATTAGAGGAGCTAAAGGTGGAGGGCAAGATCCGGCACTACGGGGCTGCCCTGGGCCCGGCCATCGACATCCGCCAGGCTGAGGAGGGCGCGGTCGCCTTCCGCACCCGGCAGATGACCTCGGTGCAGATCATCTATAACCTCTTGGAGCAGATGCTCGGCCCGGATGTGTTTGCCGCTGCCCGCGAGACCGGCGGGGGCGTCATGTGCCGCGTCCCGCACGCTTCGGGCCTGCTGGAAGGCTCCTACACCGCCGAGACCGAGTTCGCGCCCGGCGACCACCGCAACTTCCGCGTATCTACCAACGAGAAGCGCAAGGCGTGGCTGGAAGATGGATTAGAAAAGATCGAGACGCTCGACTTCCTGGTCAAAGGCACGGGCCGGACCTTGGGCCAGGCGGCTTTGCAGTGGCTCTGGTCCGAGCCTTTATTAGCGACCGCCCTGCCGAACATCTACGATGAGAAGCAGCTCGAAGAACTCTGCGCCGCCCCAGACGCCGCCCCACTGACGGCGGATGAGCTAGCAAAGGTGCGGGAGCTATACGCCGGCAACTTCGGCCTGTCCTGACGCCTCTTCCGGGCCGCCTGCGCCTACGCTTGCGATAGGCGGCCCGCCCTACAAACACCGGCTCCGACCGTGTCGCCGGTGCCTCCCGCCGCGTCAAGACAGACTCCAACGCCTCGATGATGTCCAGCTCCCGGCCTGCA
>JANLUQ010000595.1:0-9227 GCA_031363565.1 Armatimonadota bacterium
TTCCAGGTGACGCGCGAGCGCATCCGGCAGATCGAGGCGAAGGCGCTGAAAAAGCTGCGTCATCCTAGCAAATGCCGCCTGCGCGAGTATGTGGAGTAGAAGAAGAACGATGAGTGCCGTGGCGTTGCCCGCGCACCTCGACGGCCAGCAGATCGTGCTGGATGCGTTCTATCCACTAGAGCCGAACGCACTGCTTGCCGTAACCGTATTATCCGCGTAGGACGATGAAGAGCACGCAGAGTAGCTGCGGTTCTCCATACGGAATCTTGCCGCCGGTTATGGGGGCGACGAGCCGGAATACTCGTTGGATGACATCACTGCAGCGCCTCTGGCGCAGGCGAGCGACGAGTTCAAGAACAGGCCCGCACTGATACTGCGCGTCATGCCCCGTTTCGGAGACTTGCTCGTCTGCGGTTTCAGCACTCAGTTAAGCCAGCAGGGTGTCGGCTTTGATGAGGTCGTTCTTCCTTCCGATGCTGACCTTGTGTCGAGCGGCCTTAATACAGCGTCATTGATCCGTTTAGGCTTTCTCAGTTTGCTGCCATGCGGCAAAGTCGCAGGAACAATTGGCGCTGTCTCCACAGAACGTCATGCGCGGCTTCTACGTCGGCTCAGTGGCTATTTGATTGAACACATCGGCTCTCGATTGCTGCCAAACCCCCACACAGCAAGTTCATAGACCACTTCATCGGGGTTGTAATCGCCTGGCACATGTCCGCAGTATTCATCCACGACCAGACCGGCGGAACCGTCTGCTGTGATAACGCCGAGGCGGTAGTCAAGAAGGCCGTTGAGGTTCATCCGCACCCACCCGAACTCCACCTGGTAAATCGGGTTGTTGTCTAGAGGCCAGAAAAAGGCCGGTTCCGCGTCGTGCCTAGCATCTATCCCCTGCGTTTCTTCCAAAACTTTGTGCCGCCAGGCAAACTCGCAAAAGCGGTAGCTGTCTGACATGACCGATGGCATCCCAAAGCCTTCAGGTGTTATCCTAAAGCGAGGCGAGAATCCGGCGAACTCGCTCATTGTCAGGAATTGTCGGTCGGCCAGGTAGAGGTGAAGGCTGTCTGGCAGGGAAGCGAGGAAGGCGCGCCGCGTATTTCTCTGCAAATTGCCTTTCAATTTCTGCCGGAGCAATACCTGGCGCTCTGCCAACTCCTCTCCTTCATCAATCGCGTCGCTCACGCCGAGAACTCCTCCCGCGCGGCTCGCGTCATCAACTCCTCCACGGCGACAGCGGGCGAGAAGCCCTCGTGGAGTACGGCGTTGATGGTGGCGAAGACGGGGGTCTGGACGCCGTGCCGGTGGCTGAGGACCTGGGCAGCGAGGGCGGTGGGGACGCCTTCGGAGGCCTGGTGCAGCTCGGCCTGGATCTGTTCCAGGGTTTTGCCGGCGGCCAGCCCCAGGCCGACGCGGTAGTTGCGGGAGAGTTTGGAAGAGGCGGTCGCCAGCAGGTCGCCAACGCCGCTCAGTCCGAGAAAGGTCAACGCCTTGCCGCCCGCCGCCACTCCGAGCTGGGTCATCTCGATCAGGCCGCGCGTCATCAGGGCGGCTTTGGTATTGTCCCCGAAGCCCAGGCCGTCGGACAGACCCGCGCCGATGGCAAGGACGTTTTTGAGCGCCCCGCCCAGCTCGACCCCTTTGACATCGGTGTGGGTGTAGACGCGGAAGGTGCGCTCGGTCATCAGCAGGGACTGGGCGGCCCGCGCCTGCTGCGGGTCCAGGCTGGCGACGACCGAGGCGGTAGGGACGCCGCGCGTCAGCTCACGTGCGAGGTTCGGGCCGGAGAGAACCGTCAAGCCTTTGTAAGAAACATCGTGGAGCAGGGTGGTGATGATCTCGGAGACGGTAAAGCCGGTTTCGGCCTCTAGCCCCTTGGTCGCGCTCAGGAGTGCGGTCTGAGGCGTGAGGAAGTCGGCAGCCTCGGCCACGACCTCCCGGATGCCCCCAGAGGAGACGGCGACGATGACCCAGTCGGTGTCGGCCAACGCATCGCGCAGGACCGGAACCGCCGATACCTGCGGGGGCAGGGCGACATCGGGGAGATATTTGGGGTTCAGACCGCGCGTCTTGATCTCCTCCATGAGTTCGGCATCGCGGTCCCATAGTCGGACGGCATAGCCTTTGGTCCCCAGGAGGTGAGCGAGGGCGCTGCCCCAGCTTCCCGCACCGAGGATGGCAATTCGTTGTTGATCCATGCGGTGATTATAGCGGTTCAGAGCGAATTTGGCAACCGGGAACGAATGTTCCGACTTTCACGTTTATAATATGTAGAGCGTTTATTCCACCGAACGACAGCTGGTGGAATAAGCGCTTCTTTTGTCGCCGCCGCCAAGTCCGGCCCGCATCCTTGCTGGGTGTATGACAAATATTTGAGAAAACTGCTTGACAACACCATGCTTTCCGTGGTAAGATGAGCGTTCGTGTGTCCCCTTAGGAGGCTAGATTGAAAGAGATTCAGCATACCGCAAAGCAGACTGCTCATGTGGTAGACGTCCCCAACCTCGTCGAACTCCAATTGGATTCTTACCGCTGGTTTTTGGAAGAAGGACTGAACGAACTGTTCGACAGCTTCTCCCCTATCACTGATTTCACCGGCAACCATTCCATCTCGCTCATTGACTTCACACTGGGCGAGCCGAAGTACGACATCAGCGAGTGCCGCGCGCGCGACGTGACCCTAGAGTCGCCTATCAAAGCTCGTGTCCGCCTGCAATCGTCCGGTGCCGAAGTCATCGAAAGCGAAGTTTACTTGGGCGATCTGCCCTTGATGACCGACAAAGGCACTTTCGTCATCAACGGTGCGGAGCGCGTCGTCGTGTCGCAGCTCGCTCGCTCGCCAGGTGTCTACTTCAAGGACACTCTGGACTTCTCCGGCCGTCAGCTCTTCTACGCGACGATCATCCCAAGCGAAGGTGCTTGGGTGGATGTCGAGACCGACGCCACGGATGCTATCACGGTGCGGATTGGTCAGACCCGCAAGTTCCCGATCACGACCTTGCTGCGCGCCCTGAACCTGTTCCCGGTCGCCTCCCCGAGCGGCGTTCAATCGGTCGCCTGGGGCGAGCTGGAAGGCAAGTTGATCGCCGAGCCGGTCGTGGATCAGGCCACAGGCGAAGTCCTGGTCGAGGTTGGGGTTGTTATGCGGACAGCAGAACTGCGCCGCATCGAGAAGGCCAGCCTGCCTGAGACGTTCCAGGTCGAGCTGCCATCCACGCCCTGCGATACCACACCGGAGATCGTCCGCCTGTTCGCCGAACCGGAGACGATCGCCTCGCCGAGCCGTGCCACACTGTTTGACCCGATGCGAGCCGACGTCGAGGTGATGGAGTTCAACGAGGATGGTACGCCCGCGATGAACGCGGACGGCACCTTCAAGAACGCCGTGCCGCGCAAGCGTATTCCCTATGCCAGCCATGACATCCAGGATGCGAACGGCAAAGTGCTGGTGCGTGCCTACGACAAGATTGACCGCGAGACTGCGCGCAAGATCGAGGCGCTAGGCTTGAACTCGCTAGATGTCATCTACCTAAACAACTATATCGTTGCTACTCTAGACCAGGAAGGCTCGGCCGTCTACAGCAAAGAAACGGCCCTGATAGACATCTATCGGAAGATTCGGCCCGGCGACCCGGCCACGCCCGAGTCGGCGCGCTCGCTGCTGAACTCGATCTTCTTTGACACTCGGCGCTACGACCTGGCGAAAGTCGGTCGGCACAAGATGAACAAGAAGCTCGGGCTGTCGCTGCCACTGAACTACCGGACCATCACCAAGGAAGACGTCATCGCTATTGCGCGCTACGTCGTCAAGCTGGCTGGCGGCGCGGGTAACGTAGACGACATTGACCACTTGGAAAATAAGCGTGTCCGGTCGGTCGGTGAACTTCTGTACTCGCAGCTTCGTTTGGGCTTCCTGCGGATGGAGAAGGTCGCCAAAGAGCGCATGACTTCACTCGACAGCGAGAACATCCTGCCGCAGGTCATCCTGAGCGTCAAGCCGATCTCGGCCTCCATCAAGTCGTTCTTCGGGTCCTCGCAGCTCTCGCAGTTCATGGACCAGACGAACCCGCTGGCGGAACTGACCCACAAGCGGCGTCTGTCCGCGCTGGGACCGGGCGGCCTGAGTCGGCAGTCGGCGAAGCTGGAAGTGCGCGATGTTCACCACTCGCACTACGGGCGCATCTGCCCGATCGAGACGCCGGAAGGGCCGAACATCGGCCTGATCGGGTCGCTGGCCGTCCATGCTCGCGTGGACCAGTTCGGCTTCATCGAGACGCCATATCGCCGGGTTATTGGCGGCAAGGTGACGACGGACCTGGACTGGCTGCCCGCTGATGGCGAGCATCACTTCCGGATCGCACCGGCAAACACTCTGCTCAAGGACGATAATACGTTCGTGGACAAGAGCGTTCAGGTCCGCAACAACAATCAGTACCCAGTCATCTCCGCCGATAAGGTGGATTATATGGATGTGTCGCCGCAGCAGATCGTCTCGGTCGCCACAGCCATGATCCCGTTCCTGGAGAACGATGACGCAAACCGCGCCCTGATGGGTGCGAACATGCAGCGGCAGGCCGTCCCAACCCTGCGGCCTGACGCTCCTCTATGCAAAACTGGCATGGAGAGGCGGGCCGCCGTAGACTCGGGCGCAGTCATCATCGCCCTACGGGCGGGGACCGTCAAGCGCGTCACCGCTGAGGAGATCGTCGTCATTTCGGATGATGACGGCGGCGAGGACACTTATCGCCTGCTGAACATGCTGCGCTCCAATCAGGCGACATGTGTCACGCAGCGGCCTGTGGTCAACAACGGACAGCGCGTTCGCGAAGCGCAGCTTCTGGCAGATGGCCCCTGCACCGACGGCGGTGAGCTGGCTCTCGGACAGAACGTGCTCGTCGCATTCACGCCCTGGAACGGCTACAACTTCGAGGACGCCATCCTGCTTTCACAGCGGCTGGTGCGCGACGACGTATTTACCTCGGTGCATATCGAGAAGTACGAAGTCGAGGCTCGGGATACGAAGCTGGGTCCTGAGGAGATCACGCGCGACATCCCCAATGTCGGCGAGGACGCATTGAAGGACTTGGACGACCGTGGCATCATCCGCATTGGGGCTGAGGTCCGGCCCGACGATATCCTGGTGGGGCGTGTCGCTCCGAAGGGGCAGGGCGAGCTGACGGCTGAAGAGCGGCTGATCATCGCCATCTTCGGCAAGAAGGCGGAAGAGACCCGCGACGTTAGCCTGCGCGTCCCGCACGGCGAAAAGGGCAAGATCGTGGACGTCAAGGTCTTCTCCCGGTTCAAGTACAAGGACAAGACCGGGCGCGTCTTCGACTTCTCCAAGCGGCCCGACTCGATGTTCTCCGATGAATGGGAGGGCGAGCTTGACCGCCTGCCGGGCGATGAGCTCTCAGCGGGCGTCAACATGCTGGTTCGTGTCTACATCGCCCAGAAGCGCAAAGTCATGGAAGGCGACAAGATGGCTGGGCGTCACGGAAATAAGGGCGTCATCTCGCGGATTCTGCCCGCCGAAGACATGCCGTTCCTGCCTGACGGGACGCCTGTGGACATCGTGCTGAACCCATTGGGCGTGCCGGGCCGTATGAACATCGGCCATATCCTCGAAACACACCTGGCGTATGTCGGCAAGGCCCTGGGCTGCTCGTTCGTCAACCCGATCTTTGAGGGCGCGACCGAGGCCGAGATCTTGCAGGACATGGGCAAGTTCGCCGAGTTCACCCGCTATGATTCCCTGCGGACGTATGTGGAGAAGGAGCTTCACATTGACCTGGAAGCTGGTAAGAAGGACGGCGTCGCCGAGCTTCTGGTCAAGCTCGAAGCCAAGCTGCGCGAGCTGACCCCGGCCCGGCTGGAGCGGATCGCGGCGATCGTAGCCGCCCCGCCCTCCGTCATGCTGCCTGAGGATTACGATGGCAGCGAGGAGCAGCAGGCCGAGTTGAAGACCGTAGATGGCTACGACTTCGCGGCAATCGTCGAGCAGATCCGGCTGAACGTCTGGAAGCGCAGCGGCATTGACGAGAAGACGGCCAAGTCCTGGGTGCGTGACGGCCTGTCCGGTGACTTCTTCACGCAGCCGGTCACTATCGGCACGATCTACATGCTGAAGCTGGCACACCTTGTGGATGACAAGATCCATGCCCGCTCGACCGGTCCGTACTCCCTGGTCACGCAGCAGCCACTGGGCGGTAAGGCGCAGTTCGGCGGCCAGCGCTTCGGCGAGATGGAAGTCTGGGCTTTGGAAGCCTACGGTGCGGCCTACACGCTTCAGGAGATCCTGACGATCAAGTCCGACGACGTTCTGGGCCGGGTCAAGACCTACGAGTCCATCGTTAAGGGCGACGCCATGCTGGAACCGGGCGTGCCGGAGTCCTTCAAGATCCTTGTCAACGAGCTTCAGTCACTCGGCCTGAAAGTGGCCGTGGAGGACGAAGACGAGAAGGAGATCGACCTGAAGGACAAAGAAGAGGACTACGGAGACAGCGAGGGCCGAGGACGCGGACTGCGCCCACGCTTGCCTCGCGCCGAGGCTGAGGCCGAGGCTCTGTTCGGGGCGTAGGAACCTGACCCCGCCGCGAGCGGCGACCCTTCCCTGTTAAGGAAGGGTGAGAAAAGACAGCGGACACCCCTTCTGACCCCTCCTTAACAAGGAGGGGTCGGCACTTGTGCCGGGGGTGGGTCGGTTTACGGGGAGCAAAGCAAATATGACAGATGCAAGCGCATTCGATAAAATCCGCATTGGGATCGCCGCGCCCGGCGAGATCCGCAACTGGTCCTACGGCGAGGTCAAGAAGCCGGAAACCATCAACTACCGGACCTTTAAGCCGGAGCGCGACGGCTTGTTCTGCGAGCGCATCTTTGGTCCGGTCAAGGACTGGGAGTGCCACTGTGGGCGCTACAAGAAGGTCAAATTTAAGGGCATCATCTGCGACCGCTGCGGCGTCGAGGTCACGCGGTCCAAGGTCCGGCGCGAGCGCATGGGCCACATTGAGCTGGCCGCGCCTGTCTGCCACATTTGGTATCTGAAGGGCGTTCCCTCGCCGCTGTCCCTACTGCTGGACATCTCGCCCCGGCCTTTGGAGAAGGTCCTATACTTCGCGTCCTACATCGTGACCTATGTGGACCGTGGCCGCATCAACAACGAGATGGAGAGCTTCAAGGTCGCCCTAGACGAGCGCATCCGCGAGCTGGAAGACCAGAAGGAAGAAGACATAGAGCAGGCCCGCGTCGAAGCGGGTGCGGACATCAAGGCAGGCCAGACTCCGCCGGACGAGCCTGAAGAAGGCAGCGAGGAGGCTGGGGAAGTTCAGGAATGGGCGCCCTGGGACGAAGCGCGGATCGTGGACCGCAACCGCCACATGGAGGAGGAGCTGAAGGACATCGAGAAGGACTCGCTGGAACAGATCCAGTCCCTGCGCGATGCCCTGATGCTTCTGGACGAGAAGGTCGAGAAGCGGATGCTTCTGGCCGAGGACGACTACCGCAAACTCGAATCGCTGATGGATATGCTTTCGGACAAGCTGGACCGCAACCTGCGGCTCAACGACCCCGAGGGCGAGATTGTGCGGGCGGGCTTGGGTGGTGCAGCCGTGAAAGAGCTGCTCCAGGAGATTGATCTAGAGAAACTAGCCTCCGATCTGCGGGCCGAGATCGCGATCACGCAGGGACCACGACGGGCGCGCGCTATCAAGCGGCTGGAGGTGTCCGAGGCGTTCATCAACTCCAAGTCCCGCCCCGAGTGGATGATCCTGGACGCCGTGCCGGTGATTTCGCCCGAACTGCGCCCGATGGTGCAGCTCGACGGCGGGCGCTTCGCCACATCCGACCTGAACGACCTCTACCGGCGCATCATCAACCGGAACAATCGGCTGAAGAAGATCACCGAGATCCGCGCCCCAGAGAGCATCGTCAACCACGAGAAGCGGCTGCTGCAAGAGGCTGTGGACGCACTGATTGACAACGGTCGCCGGACGCGCCCTGTGGTCGGCTCGAACAACCGGCCTTTGAAGTCGCTGTCGGACATGCTCAAGGGCAAGGAAGGGCGGTTCCGCAAGAACCTGCTCGGCAAGCGCGTGGACTACTCTGGCCGTTCGGTCATCGTGGTCGGCCCGCGCCTGCTGCTGCACCAGTGCGGCCTGCCCAAAGAGATGGCAATCGAGCTGTTCAAGCCCTTCGTCATGAAAGCGCTAGTCGAGCGCGGTTACACGAGCAACATCAAGACCGCCAAGCGCATGATTGACAAGCTCAAGCCGGAAGTCTGGGACGCCTTGGAAGAGGTCATCCGGGAGCATCCGGTTCTGCTGAACCGCGCACCGACGCTGCACCGTCTGGGCATTCAAGCCTTCGAGCCGGTGCTTGTGGACGGCAAGGCCATCCAGGTCCACCCGCTTGTCTGCACTGCCTTCAATGCGGACTTCGACGGCGACCAGATGGCGGTCCATGTGCCGCTGTCCGCTTCGGCGCAGGCTGAGGCGCGCATCCTGATGCTGTCTACGCATAACTTGTTCTCGCCTGCCGACGGCCGCCCGATTGTGGCCCCGGCACAGGATATGGTGCTTGGCGCTTACTTCCTGACCGTCATGAAGCCCGGCGAGCCGCGCTTTGACGCGTTCGGCAGCAAGAACGACGCCCAGCTCGCCTATGCAACTGGGCAGCTCGACTTGCAGGAGGGGTTGGACGTTGCTTTCCCGAACGGGGACGGCACCAAGACGGTTCGGCGCACGACGGCGGGGCGGATGCTGTTCACCGACATCATGCCCGACAACATGCACCCGTTCATCTACAAGATGCTGGACGACACGTTCGCCAAGAAGGAGTTCAAGGGCAACGGGTTCGGCAAGAAGGACTTGGGCGCGATCATCGCGCAGTGCCACCGTATGAACGGCGACTCGCGCACGATCCAGCTCCTGGACGAGATGAAGGCCCTGGGCTTCCAGGAGGCGACCAAGGCGGGCATGACCGTCGCGATCACCGACATGGAAGTGCCCGAGGCGCGCAACCAGATTCTGGAGCGAACCGAGAAGTCGGTGCGCGACCTGAACAAGAACTACCAGCGCGGCCTGATCACGGGCGGCGAGCGCAAGGAGCGCGTGCTTGAGCAGTGGCAGAAGGCGGCCAAGGATGTCGGCGAGGCGATCTTCGAGACGATCAAGCCGACCAATCCGATCTTCATGTTCACCGACTCCAATGCGCGCGGCACGCGGGGCCAGATC
>JANLUQ010000599.1:0-1572 GCA_031363565.1 Armatimonadota bacterium
GACCGCGCTCGCTCCGGGGCAGGTCCGCACCTATGGCGTCAAGTTCCTCGTGTCCAGCGAGATTCGCGGCATTGACCGGACCCTGGCCGCCAATCACCGTCCCCTGGCGATCGGCATCCCCGGCTATGTCCTGCCGATGGATCAGCAGGGCAAACTGTTTCTCAAGTACGCCTCCAAAGTGGCCTCGGTGACCGTTGAGCCGGCGGGCGCGATCGGGTTCAGCCCCGGCAAGCCTACTTCGAGCGGATGGAAGAGTTACGACCTGCGCGGCAAGACCTGGGGCCGTGCCAGGGTGACTGTGACCTACGCTGACGGTCTGGTGCAGGCGATCAGCTATAACGTGATCAAGCCCGAGGCGCAGGCGGTGACCAATCTCGGGCACTTCCTGACGACTAAGCAGTGGTTCACTGACTTGAACGACCCCTTCCATCGTGCGCCTTCGGTGATCAGCTACGATCGGGAGGCTGACAAACAGGTGACGCAGGACAGCCGCGTCTGGATCGCGGGCCTGGGGGACGAGGGTGGGTCTGGCTCGTTCGTGGCCGCTGCCATGAAGGAGTTCGGCCGGCCGGATGCGGTCGAAGTCGCCAAATACGCACAGTTCGTAGATAAAGTATTGGTAGTGGTATATCCGGTGTTGTTGTGGTAGACTGCGTTCATGGTCATCGAGATCCTCCTGTGCCGCCACTGCCAGAGCCACAACGTCATCAAGCACGGGCGCGACAAGCGCGCCGTCCAGCGCTTCCGCTGCCGTGCCTGCGGGCGCACCTTCCACAAGCCTGAAGAGGACCGCAGCTACACCCCCGCCTTCCGCGCCCAGGTGCTGGCCGCCTACCAGGAGCGCGCCTCCATGCGCGGGGTCAGCCGCGTTTTTGGCATCAGCCGCATCACGCTCGCCGACTGGCTAAAAAAAGCCAGGACCCTGCCGCCCCTGAGTCGGACACTGCGCCCGGCGGCTGAGGGCGACGTGCTGGAACTGGACGAACTCTGGTCGTTCGTCGCGCGGCGCAAGGACAAGCGGTGGGTGTGGCTCGCGCTGTGCCGGCGGACGCGGCAGATCGTCGCCTTCGCCGTGGGCGACCGGGGCGAGACGACCTGCAAGCGGCTGTGGCGGCGCGTGCCGCCCGCCTACCGCCGCCTGCTGTGCTTCACGGACTTTTGGGACGCCTACGGCAAGGTGATCCCCGAGGAGCAGCATCGCCCCGGCGGCAAAGAGAGCGGGCAGACCAACCACCTGGAGCGCTGGAACAACACCTTGCGGCAGCGCCTGTTGCGGCAGCGCCTGGCGCGGTTCGTGCGCCAGACGCTTAGCTTCAGCAAGAGTGACCGGATGCACAAGGTTTGCCTGCTGCTGTTCGTCCACGACTACAACCGGTCCAAGTGGATCAACGACAATACCTAGTATGCCACTACCAAGTTAATTTCATTGGGCTGAGTAACCGTCAGTTTTTCAAGTGTAGACAGCCATCTCGCACCGGAGCGGGAGGCCGCAGGTGTGCTGCTGCTGCACGAAGCGCCAGCCGATCTGGAAATAGCTCAATTGCCGGGCCGTGTGCCGGTCTATTTGACGAC
>JANLUQ010000611.1:0-1871 GCA_031363565.1 Armatimonadota bacterium
TGGTAATCCGCCACGACTTGCAGTGAACGGGCCATCTGCGCTCGGTCCCAGCGGACACCGTCGATTATACCCGGATAGGCCACACCCGTCGGCAGGTCCGGCGTCACGCCCGGCATCGTGAACTGAGCAGGCTCGTACAGATGGACGCTGTAAACGATGCCGGGGACGAGCAGTGGGGCAAAGTAAGGAAGCTGGTCATAGCCGCCGCCCGGTCCCGGCTCGACGATAATGGCGTGGTCGGGGTCAATTTGGCGTACAGCCAATGCGGTCCGCGTCGCCAAGGCGTGCCAGTCCAGAAGGCCGTCGGCCACGTCGCCCTCGATCGGCTCGTTGGCGAGGTCGTAGCCCCAGACCGTTTTGTTACCTTTGTAGCGGCGCGCGATCTTGTCCCAGACCTGGGCGAACCGGTCCTGATAGGCTTTCTCCTGGAACAAGGGCCAGGCATAACCCGGCAGGGCGATGTTGCCGCCCGGCGGGGTGTGCAGATCCACGACCACGCGCAGACCCTCGCGGCGGCAGACGGGTAGGAGGGTATCCAGGTGCTTTAAAGCGCCTTCGAGCCAGGCGTCATAGGCTTTGGGGTCGCGCCAGCCATCGAAACGGCCGTCCGGCGTCACCCAGTAGAGCTGATAACGGATCAAGTTGGCGTACCACTGCCCGCCCAGGACGTGCAGGTCGGCGGCGGTCACGTCCGGGCTGATCATCGCCCCGCGCAGACGCGGGATGTCGGGGTGGCCGGTGTAAGCCCGATCCATCGTGACAGGGCCGCCGCCAAAGGGGCGGGCGTTGATCGTCACCGACACGTCGCGGAACCAGGCGCGGCCCGTCGTCGCTTCCAGGCCGAGGACCAGTGTGGCTTTCGTCGCGTCGATGGGAACGACCGCGCGGAAATGTTCCGGTATCCAGTCAAAGGTGCCCCATAGGTGGTCACGCGCGGGATACTGTTTGCCCGACGGCCCCTGTGTCACGAGCATGAATTTGATGCCGTTGTAGACCTGGGGCGGTGTGGCGACGTTCTCGGCTTTGATCAGAGCGCGGAAGTCGAGGCGCGCGCCGCGCAGATTGGCAACCGGCAGCGGCAACTCAATCGTGCGTGTCCCCGGCCCCGCTGATGACGGCTGCTCGATAGGACCGACGGAGGATACCTGGAGGACGGTTTCGGGCGCGGCTCCTTGCGTCGTGACTGGCATGAAGAGGAGTAGAAAGAGCAGCCACAGGCGGTTCATGCCTCCAGATACGGCAGCCAGGGCCGCTTGTCCTGCTTCCTCACCGCCCGTGCGCCTTCTGCCGGTACTCCGAGGGCGAGACTCCCTGATGACGCTTGAACGCGGCGCTGAAGGCGAAGGGGCTGTCATAACCGACCTGCTGGGCCACCGTCTCTATTGTGTAGGACTCGGAGGCGAGCAGGGCCATAGCCTGCCGCATCCGCAAGGCCGTGACATGGCTCATCGGGCTGCGGCCCAAGTGCTGCTGGCAGAGGCGGCGCAGGTGCTCGCCGCTGACGCCGACGAGGGCAGACAGCGCCTTCATCGTCCAGGGGCGACCGAGATCGGACCCAACCACCTCCCACAAACGGCGCAGGCGCGGGTCGCCCGCTTGAGGCCGGACCATCCGGCGGGCATAAGCCGCTGCTAGGAATGTCCAGGGCAGCAGCAAGACCGGGTCGGCGGCGTCTGTCGCTTCCCGGCGCAGGCCGGCTAGAGCCGCGGCCAATGGACCCGCATCTACGGTCAGCAGAGCGGGCGTATTCGCAAGGCACAGCCAGTCCTCGGACGATTGCACCCAGCACAATTCCCAACGGGTGTCGGGGTCGGCCTGGTAGGCGTGGAGAACGCCCGGCGGTGTCAGATACGCCGTGCCGGCCTCGCAGC
>JANLUQ010000631.1:0-6970 GCA_031363565.1 Armatimonadota bacterium
CAAAGATGCTACCGTCTGGAATACGTGGGCGGCACGCGCAAAGCCGACTGAATAGCGCAGAAGACGCGACCTGGTTGCGGAGGAAGAAGAGGGCGCTATTCATCGCGCCCACTTCTTCCTCCGCCCTACCCTGCTCCTCTCCTATTCTCGCCTTTGCCTAACTCTTCGCCCGCGCAGGCGGGGGCTTGCCCTTCAAAAGCATGGGGGTTCAGCCCCATACTTTGCTGCCTCTTGCATTGCTGCAACATTGGTCGTATACTGTTGTCGTAAGGCCGGGAGCGAAGCGATGGTCTAACGATGATCTTATGAGCAGTAGTCGTGCAGTTGACCTATGACCCTCTGCTTCAGTCCTCTGCAAGATGCGCGCCCCCTAATATGCTGCATATGCCGCTGAATGGGAAACACCCATGCCAGGGCCCTTCCCGCGCCATTTCCGTCAGGAGGTTCCCCGTGAGCAGACTGCAACCCCACTGCCCCGCCCATCGGTCCCGCCGACCAGGAGCAGATGCTGGATGCCGACAAGCGCTTGGACCGAATCGTCAGCCTGGACGTGATCAGCATCCCACCGTCCCCAGAGGAGCGGGCGGCGTCGTGGAAACAAGAGTGGGGCTAGATGATGGAAGTGTTCAGTACACTGACGCCATGGCAGATATGGAATGGTCTGGCGCTGTTCCAGCCGGCGGAGGCGGCGGTTTCCTTGCTGACGTTGCTGCCCCAAGCCATCCAGAATTTCCCGGCGGACTCGGTGTCGCTGGGTCTGCTCCCCGCAGTGAGAGCCACCGACCGTAACCTCTTTGGGACGCCGCTGCCGACGGATGGCTTGAAGGTGGTGACGCCGCAGAGCGCGCCGCAAAACGCCCCATAGGCAAAGATCGCCCCCTCAACCCCCAATTCTGGGGGAGTAGGAGAGAGAAGACGGTAGGCCACAGTCTTCTCCGGTTACCTCAGAATTGGGGGCTAGGGGGCGATCTTCGCCTGGTGGAACCCCGCCGCCGCCAGCCCGCGTTCCATGATGGGGTCGGTTTTCAGCAGCCGCCAGACCAGGCCGGTGCGGGCGTTCTCAGTCGCCAGCAGCATCATTCCCAGGTCAATGCCGATCACGTCCGTGTCGTACCAGCCCTTGTCCAAGTTGAAAGCGTTGGAGTAGCCGTAACGGCCCCAGAGATGGTCGCCGTGATTCCGCCAGAGATCAGCGAGCGCGGCACGTGACTCAGTGGGAGTGAAGAGAAGACCGGATAGCATGGCCGTGGGCGAGACGGTGCCATCGTCATGCCCCGGCGCAGGCCAGTTCGCCCCGTAGCCGACCGGTGGCGGCTGGTCGTTGGCGCTGATGCCCCAGAACCCTTCGGCATAGGTCTTGCGCCCGTCCGGGTTGCGCGCGCAGTAGGCGACATCCGCCCGGTGCGCGTTCCGCCAGGCCGTCCACCAGTCCCGCCCTTGACGGTCCCGCAGGCCGCGCACATCACAAAAGCCCGGTGCCATCTGTGCCATGAACAGCGGTTCGGCCCCGCCGAACACGGCGTATCCCTCCAGACGCGCCGGCTTTACGTCCCACGAATCCCAGGAGCGCGCCGAGAGCGGGTGCGTGCGCGACCCCAAGGCAAGCCAGTAGAGGAAGGACGCCTCGCTGTAACCCTGCCAGCGCAACTTGATCCAGCCGTCTTCCGGCTTCCAGCCCATCGAGAGCGACGTGGGGCGCGCGTCGGCTTCGCCGCCGTCGCGCATCCAGGGCCAGTCCGCACGTTCCGTCAATGCGTCGGCCAGCCTCTGTACCTCCGTGCCTGGCCAGTAGTCGCCCGCCACCCGCGCGCCCATCAGCAGCAGGGCCGTGTCAACGGAGGACAGCTCGCATTTCCACACGCGCGCCCCCGTCGCCTTGTCCACGAAGTGGAAATAGAACCCATGATGGTTCTCCATCCGGTCGTAAACAAAACGCAGCGTGGTCAGGGCGCGTCCGTAAGCCGCCTTCCGGCTGACCCAGCCGTGCGAGACCCCGACCGGCAGGGCCGCCAGGGCATACCCGGTCGCTGCCGTGGAGGCGACCGTGTAGGTATCCTTAAGACCGGGCAGGTTCTTCGCACGGTCTTTGGTCAGACCGGTCTTGGGATCGCTCTCGTTCCAAAAGAAGTCGAACGCCCTGTGCTGCACCATCTCCAGCTTCGGGGCTGGAGCATAGGATGGGGATGCCGCAAGTGCAGCCGCCGGAATCAAGGTGGCCGTCGACAGCATCCAGACAAGGCAGAGACGCTTCATCGTTGTTCCCACCCCTAATTCCCAGTCCCTAGTTGTTGTTCGGGTACTTCTTAAGATTGGTATGCAGAGTATAGGTCCAGTCACCCGGGTCCACTGCCGCCGCCGCTTCGCTGAAGCGCCACTCGTTGATGCCGTTCGTCTCCACGAATGTCTCAATCAGGCGACGGTACTTGACGTGACCATCCATGTAGATGATGTTGCCGGCCTTCTTGTTATGCCCGCTGTTGTACTCCGAGGGGCCGGCGAAAGCCCCACCGTCCGTCGCCGGCTCGTTGTAGCCAAGGTAGGGGCCGACATCCGGATATTTGTAGCTATCCTCGATGATGATCAGTGAGTTGGAAGGCTGGTCCAACCCAGCGAGGAGCTGCGGGTATCCCGCGCCGTGCCCAAACTTGGCTGAGAGGAAACCGTCGGGGAGCCACATCGCGTAGCCAGCGGGGAAGACGCCGCCCGTGTCTTTGTTTTGGGCCGCCGGGTTGGAGGGGCACCGAAACACGTCTTTGCTCTTGATATAGAGGTTCAGCGCGTCCTTCCAGTTGCGCTGATGGCCGTCAACGGGGTCCAGGTCGGAATACCGCTCCGGGAAATACTCGTCGTTGTCCTGGACGTACTGCATCAGCCCAAGGCCGATTTGCTTCTCATTGGAAGCGCAGGCCGCGCGGCGTGCGTTCTCACGCACTTTCTGAAAGACGGGGAACAGGATCGCCGCCAGGATCGCAATAATTGCGATAACAACGAGCAGCTCGATGAGCGTGAAACCGCTCTTTCGGGAAGGTCTCATGATTTCACTCCTTGTTTTTTGTGATATCGTTTCTTGTGACATAATTTGTACCTTTGTCGAATATGAAGCCTGACACGATGCCGTCAGGTCGGGCGACCGCAGGAGTCGCGCACTTGCAGTGTCGGGGCGAATAAAAGATGGCGGTCGGTGACCACTTCCCGGCGGACCAGTTGCCTCAGCAGGCTGACGCCGGACATGGCCATTTCATAGATCGGCTGGCGGATGCTGGAGAGACGCGGGGCCGCATGGTCGCACATCTGAGTCCCGTCAAAACCGACGAGGGAAACATCCTCCGGCACGCGCTGTCCAAGCCGTTCGCGCAGCACGCGCATTGCTTGGAGCGCCGCATCGTCGCTCCAGGCAAAAATGGCGGTCGGCGGCTCCGCTTGCCCCATGAGAGCGAGGAACGGGGCGATGTCGCCGCCCCCATAGGTCATTTCGCATTCCCACTCCGGGCGCGGCAGGACCCCGTTCGTCCGCAGCGTCGCGCGGTATCCATTGAGGCGCTCAATCGCCGCCGCCGAGTGGGGTGAACCGGAAAGATGTGCGATCCTTCGGTGGCCCAGCCCCCACAAGTACTCCACGGCCAGTCGTGCGCCCGCCTCGTTGTCGCAGTCCACGGAGCAGGCGTCCACGAGGGACGAATGGCTGAAGATTTGGACGAACGGGAAGCCGCGCGCCGTCAGCCGCTCCGCCAGCGGATCATCCCGATCCCGCAGGAGCAGGGCGCCGTCCGCCCGCCCATCCGTCAGCGCCGCAACATCCCGCTCCAGGTCATCCTGCGCTTTGGTGTGCAGCATCAGATCGAATCCCAGCGCCGTCGCCGCATCCGTCGCGCCATGCATCAGCTCGTTCGTGAACCCCGACCACCCGGAAAAAACCGAAGGGAACTGCATGACAAGCGCCAGCGTGTCCGTCTGCCGCCGCGCCAGCCCTCGTGCTAAAGCATTTGGGTGATACCCTAGGTCGCGAGCGGCGGCCAGGATGCGGCTGCGCGTCTCGTCGCTGATACGCACGCCGGTCTGCCGCCCGTTTAGGACATAAGAGACGGCAGTTTTGCTGACGCCGCCGCGTTCCGCCACGTCCTTGATTGTTATCCCGTTTTTTCCCATAAAGCCTTGGTGAACCGGTTAATCTCGGTTATGATGTGAGTATTGCATATATATCGAATTCTGTCAAGGGCAATCAGGAGCGGGGAGTGCCTAACTCCAGTCGGCTTTGAACTTTGGGAACGAGACCGGCCGAACCACCCTCGATGGCAGTTCAGCCCTTGCCCCATCCAAGGCCTAAAAGTTGCCGACTGAAGTTAGGCACTCGCTGGATTCCCACCCCTCTTCCCCTGCCCCAACCCCGCGCAAGCGTCAGGACGTCTCGTGCGTCACGCCAGGGTTTTGCCCCCCGGATTTCCGCTTGGCGTCCTTGCCACTTGCGCCTTCCGTCCGGCGCATTTCGGCCAGTTCCGCCTTGCGCTCCGCGCCCAGCTTTTTCAAGGTCTCCTCCCACTCCTTCTTGTACGGCCGCAGCGTCTCCACCAGCATCGTCGCGACGGCGAGGTTGCGGAACCACTTGCGGTCGGCGGGAACGATGTGCCAGGGTGCGGCCTTGGCCGCCGTCGCGCCGATGGTATCTTCATAGGCACCGGTGTAGGCGTCCCAGAACTGACGCTCTTCCCAGTCGCCAAGAGACAGCTTCCACGCCTTTTCTTCGTCCTGCTCCCGCGCCTCCAGCCGCGCCTTCTGCTCGTCCTTGCTGATGTGCAGGAAGAACTTCAAGATGATCGTGTTGTTGTCCGCCAGCTCCTGCTCGAAGTTCTTAATGTGCGTGTAGCGCTTCTTGATGACATCATCAGTGACCGTTTTGTGGACGCGCGTCACTAGCACGTCTTCGTAGTGGGAGCGGTTAAAAATGGTCACCATGCCCTTAGCAGGCGTCTGCTGGTGGATGCGCCACAGGAAGTCATGGGCGGCTTCGAGCGGGGTCGGCACCTTGAAGGAGGCGACATCGCAGCCCTGGGGGTTCATACTCGCCATCACATGCGCGATTGTGCCATCCTTGCCGGACGTGTCCAGCCCTTGCAGCACGATCAGGACGCTGTGGGTCTGGGCGGCATACAGCCACTCCTGGAGTCCGATCAGTTCCTGTCCCAATTTGGCGAGCACGACGGCGCTTGTGTCCTTGTCCTCATCGCCTTTATCATCGGGCGTGTAGTCGCTCAGCTTGATCTTCTGCTCTTTATCTATCTTGGCCGTGTAATTCATCGTCCCGTATCCCCCTGCCCCATTGTAGCACATGCTGCCGTAGCACATGCCGCTGATGCCCGCGCCGGAGAGCGATCACATCGCATTTACAAAGCCGAAGCACAGTGTTATAATGTTCCGGCTGCTGCACAGCACAATCCTGCTCGACCCGATCCCGTAAAGGAGCGCCTCCATGGCACCGCATCAGACACACGAAGCCACAGTGCCATCTGCTCCCACTTTGCCTCTTCCTAGAGGGAATTACCGCTGGACGATCTGCGCGCTTCTCTTTTTCGCGACCACAATCAACTATGTAGACCGGCAGGTGATCGGCATCCTGAAGCCGGAGTTGTCGTCACAGTTCGGATGGAGCGAGATTGACTACGGCAACATCGTGATGGCGTTCCAGGCGACCTACGCCCTGGGGCTGGTGATCGCCGGCGGCTTGGTTGATCGGGTGGGGACGCGGCTTGGCTACGCTTTCGCCCTCATCGTCTGGAGCCTGGCCGCAGTCGGCCATGCCATCGCCCGCGGCGCGTTCGGGTTCGGCGTGGCGCGCGCCGCGCTGGGGGCTGGGGAGGCCGGGAATTTCCCGTCAGCCATCAAAACGGTGGCCGAATGGTTCCCTCGGTCGGAGCGTGCGCTGGCGACCGGCATCTTCAACGCCGGGGCGGGCGTCGGTGCGGTCGTCGCGCCGCTCACCGTGCCGTTCATCGCGATGCGCTACGGCTGGCAGTGGGCGTTCATCCTCACCGGGGCTGTCGGCCTCCTCTGGCTGGCTTTCTGGCTGCCGTTGTATCGCCGTCCCGAAGAGCAGCCGCGTCTTACGAAAGAAGAGCGGGCCTATATCCGCCAGGATGCCTCGGAGACGGAGGCGCGGACGCCGTGGGTACATCTGCTGCCGCTCCGGCAGACCTGGACCATCGCCGCCGCCAAGTTCCTGACCGACCCCGTCTGGTGGTTTTATCTCTACTGGCTGGCGGACTTCCTCAAGAAGAAGTACGGCATCGGCCTGGCCCATGTCAGCCTGCCGCTCATCACGATCTATCTCCTGGCAGATTTCGGCAGCGTCGGGGGCGGGTGGCTGTCGTCGGCCCTCCTTCGGCGCGGCTGGGACACCAATGTGGGCCGCAAGACCGCCCTGCTGGTCTGCGCCCTATGCGTCGTGCCGGTCATATTCGCCGTGCGGACCTCTCACCTTTGGGTCGCAGTCGGCCTCATCGGCTTGGCGGCGGCGGCCCATCAGGGCTGGTCGGCGAACATCTACACGCTGGCCTCGGACCTGTTCCCACGCCGCGCGGTCGGCTCCGTCACCGGCATCGCCGCCACGGCCGGCGCGATCGGCGGCCTTTTGGCCGCCTACGCCGTGGGCCACATCCTACAAAAAACGGATAGCAACTACAAGATCATCTTCCTGGTATGCGGCCTAGCCTACCTGGTCGCCCTCGGCCTGGTTCACCTGCTGTCGCCGCACCTCACGCCGGCGGACCTGGGCGATGCGTCTCCTCCGACTTGAAGCCGAAACGAAAAAGCCGGAGGCCGTTGGCCTCCGGCTTCCCCATCAAACTATGGGTCTGTTGCGGCTTCCTTTGGTCCGACACCTTGATATACATCAAAAAGCGCCATTTCCTCGGCAGTGGGAGCCTGGAATATCCCAGAGCATCGCTGCAAATCTTCCATAGTCAATGGCGGGTTTTCC
>JANLUQ010000664.1:0-2013 GCA_031363565.1 Armatimonadota bacterium
TCAGCGGCGGGGACAGCAACACGGCCAGCGGCGACACCGCCTCGGTCAGCGGCGGCATCAGCAACACGGCCAGCGGTCAGTACGCCTCGGTCAGCGGCGGCCAGCTCAACACGGCCAGCAGCGACAGCGCCTCGGTCAGCGGCGGCCTGCTCAACAAGGCCAGCGGCGCGGGTGCCTCGGTCAGCGGCGGCTAATCAAGCACGGCCAGCGGCTCCGAGGCTTCGGTCAGCGGCGGCTACGGCAACACAGCCAGCGGCAACTACGCCTCGGTCAGCGGCGGGCAGAACCGGACGCAGAACAAGAACTACGGCTGGACAGGAGGCACTTTTAACACGCTCTAGACCCTGGACGGCATTTCCAGCCCAGACGCGCCCCGTGCGCGTCCGGGTTCCTTTTGTAGACTTTAGGAGAAACCCATGACTACACCGTTCACCAAGACCCAGGCGCTCGCCAAGTGCAGGCCGCTTCTGTACGCCGCCGTCGGCGTCCTCTCCACCCTCGGCGTCCTGTCGCTGACGCATGTCGGCCCCGTCCAGGCGCAAAGCCCCGGCGTCAACCTCGCCGCCCTCGTCGCCCGTCTGAACGCCGACGACACCAAGATCGCCGCTCTGCAAGCGATCCTGCCCACCCCCGGCCCCAAAGGCGACACCGGAGCGCCCGGCACGAACGGGGCAGGGAGTGCCACCGGGGCAGGGAGTGCCTAACTTGAATCGGCAAGTATTTTCGGCCTATAATAAGCCATGCCTGATCCAAGCCTTCAATATCGAAGCCTTCAATATCGAAGCCTTCAATTAACGCCTGAGCCTTCGCTGTCCTGCCCCACTTGCGGAGCAACGACCAAACAACACCGCGCCGGCAAGAACCCGACCGGCACCCTGCGCCGCGAGTGTCGTCACTGCGGGCGTACCTACACGCCCGCCCCAAAAGCCAAAGGGTACGACCTTTCGGTGCGTCGCCAAGCCCTCAAACTCTATGTGGACGGCACCAACTTCCGGCGCATCGCAAGACACCTGGGCGTCAACCCGCAGAGTGTCGCCAACTGGGTCAACGCCGCCGCCAACCTCCCCGCTCCGCCTCTGCCCAAGGAACGTGAGCGGGAGCCAAGTGTCGAGACGCTGGAACTCGATGAACTCTACACGTTCGTCTCCTAAAAAAGAGCCGGCTTACCTGTTGACGTGCGTAGACCGGGCCACCCGTTGCATCGTGGGCTTCGGCGTGGTTTGGAACCGGGATTGGGAGGCCATGCAGCAAGTCGTGGACGATGCACCTCCCGCGTACCGTTATTTCAGCGACGGGTTTCCGACCTATGCTCAGTTGCTGTATTCCGGTGAACACGCCGTAGCACCTGGCAAGAGCCAGACGTTCAGCGTGGAGGGAGACAACGCCGAATTGCGGCATTATTTGGCGCGACTAGCTCGCCGGAGCCGCTGTTTCAGCCGTTGTCTTTGGGCTTTGACGCGGGCGGTGGCACTGTTTGTGTACGCTTGGAACCGTCGGCAGCGGACCAAGCGGGCGTTTCCGAAGATGCCATTCGAGGTCTGTGATTTCGTGGCCGACTTACTTTAGGCACTCCCAACTGCGAGGGCAGCTTGACATCCTGACCTTGCAGAAGGAGATCGAGCGCGACTACACCATCCCGGAGCCGCAGACGCCTGAAGAAGTGATCTCCTATTACGCCAAGCGTATCGCTCAGGATGTCAAGCTGCCCTCGCAGTTCGCCGCACTCGTTCCCAAAGTCCGCGAGTTCCTGGAAATGAAAGCCTTCGGCGAGACCGTCGCCCTCGACAGCAAAGCCATGATCAAGGCGATCTCCAGCAACGTCGCCCACTTCATCACCGTCAAGACTTTCGCCCAGGCCCTCCGCGCCCTCGTCATCGAGGAACTGACGCCGCAGCTTACGCACGAGGGCCGCAGGCTGTCTGAGACAATTCCCTTTCCGTACTCGCGCCCCACGCTCGCCAATGCCGACCGGTGCATCTTCAACCTTGTGCCGTGCGATAACGAGTTCGAGCG
>JANLUQ010000672.1:0-3959 GCA_031363565.1 Armatimonadota bacterium
GCGTCGAGCGACCTTTGGAACACGGGCGCGTCGTTAAGGAACCAGCGGTAGGCGTTGATGCGGCCCATCCCGCCGGACTGGTCCTTGACCAGCACGCCGTTGACGGGAAGTGCGTTCGTGCCCTTGTCGAAGTACCAGCCGCTGTTAAAGCAGTCCTCGGTGCCGGTGCCGTTCCACGGGCCGACCACGGTCGTCGGGACGAGGCTCGCGCCCCACGCCTGGGCGTCCACGCGGAACTGCTCGTCGCCTTCCAGGAAGCCCAGCCCGCGCGCCCCAGCCAGCGTCTGCACGATGCCGACGAAGTGGCCGCGCTGCCCGCGCGCCCTGGCCCAGGGATGCGGCAGGCCGCGCTTCGTCACCTCCTGGGACCACTGGGCATGGAAGTAGCCGGTCTCGGCGGGGCGGAACGATTGGCGCACTAGAACGGCGCTCCAGGAGACGACAAGGTTCTTTCCCAGGCCATTCTCGACCGTGAACCGCGCCGAGCGCGCGAACGGCATGGGGAAGAAAGCCGTCATGACTCCCGTCTCACTCTGGCTCAGGAGCAGGGAGGTGAAGGGCCTATGTCCGTAGCCACTGCCGAAGAAGTCGGCGACCGGGGCCTCGATGTCCGGCGTCCGGTGGCCGTCGAAGTAGCCGCGCAGGACCAGGCGGCGCAGGTCCGCAGTCTTGGGCGCGTCAAACAGGAGCGACTGGATCACGCCCGGCCCCTGGAAGCGCGCGACCTCGCACGTTTTTCCCGCGAGGAGTGCAACCAACCGCGCGTGGCCCCACCGCTGGAGTGGAGGCGAACTGCCCCCAAGCGACTTCCAGGCGCGGACGGCGGTCTGGAGCGCGGCCTGGTCGGCATCGGTCAGGGGCAGCGCGAATGGCCTAACGGATGTGTTCGGGGCGAACGTGAGAGAGTTGACCTGATAGTAAAGCCCGTGCGGGTCGTCCACAGTGATCCGGCAATGCTTCGCGTACGGAAGAGGCAGGTAGGAGTAAAACCCGCCCGAAGAGGCCTGGGTCAGCGGCGGCGCGAAGGCGGGCAGAGAGCCGTCGAACAGCTTCGCGAACGGCACGTCAATGACGGGCGTGGGGGCGTCGTCAATGTAGACCTTGATCTGCCCGTTCGGGTTGGCGGACCAGAGCCGGACGACCGCGCCCGGCCCGGTCAGATCGGCCAAGGTGGCCGTCTTGCCGGTCATTGACAGGAAGTTTTGGGCATCCCCATTACCGCCGGTGCGGTCATAAGACGATTGCAGGCTCGAAGCCCAGTCCCGGAGTTTGGGGAGTTGGGAGAGGTCCGTTTCCCGGCGCAGCAGCGTGTCCACGCCGATGGGGACGGGGGCGGAGTGGGCCGGCAGAGCAGGCAGAAGGAAAGTGAGCAGCCCGAGGGCGGCGATCCATTTTCGCATGGGATGATCCTCCAAAGATGAGGAAGGAAGAAGGAGAGGCGGTAAGTTAGGGAGCGAAGACATCTGCAACCGAGACGACGAGGCCCGGAAACGCCTCTGACCGTACACTCTCTCCTTCCGCGTAAACGGCCAGGGAGCGCTCATCCTCCGGCGTCAGACGCAGTACCTCTACGGTCCGCGTGCCGAGGCTGACGACCCAGCATTCCTGGACATTTACACGGCGGTAGTCACGGATTTTGTCTGCCAAGATCCTGCTGGTATCGCTCGGCGAAAGTACCTCCACGACAAGCTCGGGGGCAGGGTCAAGGGCACTCGGATCGAGCGTGTCGCGGTCGCCAAAGCGGGTGTGACTGATGAAAAGGACATCCGGCTGGCGCACATGCAGCGGCTCATAGGTGATGAGCACGTCGCAGGCCGCGACGACCATGCGGCCCATGTCTGCGGCCCGGCTGAACGCCTTGAAGACGGCGGCGATATTGAATAGGACATCCTGGTGGCGGACGGTAGGGTTTGGCATCCAGACACGGACTCCGTTGAGGATGTCATACCGGCGGTTAATCTCCCCTTCCGCGAGGTACTGCGCGTAGGTGAGGGTCGGGGCCCCAGTCTTTTCAGCGATCAGGTTTTCCGCAGTCATGCTCATAGGGATTACAAAAGCTCGCTCAGGTCGGCGTCGCCGATGGGGACGCCGCTGACCTTGCGCTTGATGCGGGCGAGGGCATTGTCTACGCTCTTGGTCTTGCAGCGCAGCTCGGAGGCGATCTCGCGATAGGACTTGCCGAGCTGGTAGCCGGAGAGGACGTGCCATTCGAAGTCAGAGAGCATCTGCTGCAAGGTCTCGTGGAGGATCTTGGTGTCCTCGTTCCGCAGGACCATATCTTCGGGGTCGGCGCCGTCGAGATTGGGCAGGATGTCGGAGAGGTTCCAGTCAGTGGTCGGGTCTTCAGAGGGGCTTTCGAGGGAGAGCGATTGGTTCAGAGGCATCTGCTTCTGGCGCGTGGCCGTCTTGATGGCGGTGATGATATGACGGGTGATGCAGACCTTGGCAAACGCAGGGAAGGAGATCGCTTTATCGGCTCGAAAGTCAATGATGGCCTGCCACAGCCCGATCTGTCCGACTTGCAGGAGGTCTTCCTTTTCCGCGCCGACGAGGAAATAGGACTTGACCTTGGTGCGGACCAGGTTGCGGTACTTGTAGAGCATGTATTCGGCGGCGGCGTTCTCGCCGCGCTGGGCGCGCGAGACGATCTCCCGGTCGGCCATGTCGGCGTATTTAAGTTGGGACTGACGCAGACGATCAGAGATATCGTTGACGATACTCCAGTCGCTGGATTGGGTTCTGATCAAGGGGGAGCCTCACTGGCACATAATGATAGGCGAAACGGATGATATGGGCTGGACGAATATGGACTGGACGAATACGGGCTGAATGATGGACGGCAAAAACGGTGAACGGCGTACAGGGCGGTCAAGGGAGTAGGCGGCAGCCTGGAGGATAATCCGGGCGCCACCACGGGGAAGGGTCAGCGAGACGGCTCGTGATCCACTTCGATAGTCATGGTGCTGACGATGACCGCCAGCAGGACCAGCGCCATCGTGGCGACGGTCGTGAGCCGGCTGACAGGGATCTCCTTGATCACATGACTGCCGAGCTTGAGCCGCAGCGCGCGCACTTTGCTGGTGCTGGTGATCCGCTGGACCTGACCGAAAAGGTCCACTCCTAGACTGAGCAGGTTGGCGGCGGGAACATTACCTTGCATGGTTGCATCCTTGGGTGCGACAGCATTTCGGCTCCTGCCAGGGGCATTGGAAGAGGGAGGAAGCCGGTCGCGTAAGGTCATTATACACGGTCGGACTTGGGGCGTCAACCCTTTTTCGCTTGTTCGGCGGCGTGTTTTCGCGGAATGTCCGGTGAAGAGGACATTTCAGGCGATCTGAGGGCTATTCTGGGGGTTTTTAGCGGGTTTGGGCGTTATTTGCCCGCGACATTGGGCAGTTCGCGCCGGTAGCTCGTCGCGCCGGTGATGGTGTCTATGACGGAGTGGTAAGCGGGGAAGGAGTACAGCTCGGTCCCGATGGTCCCCGAGCGGACCAGGTCGGCGGAGGCCATGCGCTGCGGGTCGGAGGTGACGAGGGTAGAAACCAGGCTGTGGGCCAGGATCATGCCGGCGGCGATCCCGCCGACCAGGCCGAACAGCTTGTCGAAGAGGCCAGCCTCGAACTGGGTCATGCCGTGGCAGTACCAGGCGATGCCGAGGCAGAGCGCGCCGAGGAGGACGAAAAGCAGCGCGAATGTCCAGCCCCGGTTTGCTGCGGCCCCGCCGGCGTTCAGGGTCAGATGAGCCGCCAGCAGGGGTGTGAAGGCGGAGGCCAGCCACAGCGCGGCGTACAGGCCCAGGGCGTCGAAGGCAGCACGTCCGAAGCCGCGTCTCAGGCCCAGGGCGGCGGCCCCGGCGATCAGCAGCAGCAGCAGGATGTCAAGCCAGTTCATGCGGTCAGTATCGGCAGGTTTACGGGGGAACTGGAGGGTCCTCTCCCCGCGACAAGTCGCGCCCCTTC
>JANLUQ010000687.1:0-7337 GCA_031363565.1 Armatimonadota bacterium
CTCCCAGCCCTCGCCCGCCCCGCCGGGGCAGTGACCCCCATCAAACGATGATCCTCAGCCGTTGAACCGATTCATCGCCCGCTCGATGCCTTCGGCCAGCCACACTTCCAGAGCTGCCACCGCTCGCGCGGTCGTCTCGTCCACGTCCCGCTGCTCGGCCCGACTGAACCGGCCCAGCACGAAATCAATCTGCACGGACGGATCACGGGGAGCGCCGACCCCGAAGCGCAGGCGTGGAAAGGCCTGCCCATGCAGATGCGCGATGAGCGACTTCAGGCCGTTATGTCCCCCTGCCGAGCCCTCCGCCCGCAGCCGCAGCTTGCCGACCGGCAGCGCGATATCGTCCGTCACGACCAGGACATCCGCGAGCGCCAGCGGCTTCTGCCGCAGAAAGGCGGCCACGGATTGGCCGGATAGGTTCATGAACGTCTGCGGCTTCAGGAGGAAGACCCGCGTGTCCCCGATACGCCCGTCCCCGACCAGCGCCTGACCCTCCCGCTTGGTGACGGCAATGCCGTGCAGGCGCGCGAAGGCATCTACGACATCGAACCCGATATTGTGCCGCGTCCGCTCATACTCCTTGCCGGGATTTCCCAGGCCCACGATCAGCTTGGTCGGAATGTCCATAAACGTTTGCGTTTCCAGGGATACGATATGTGAGGATTGTAGATGGGAAAACCGAAGGGGGCGGGAAAAGAGGGCACGATAGATCGTGCCCCTACGTCCTGCCCTGTGGGGGCGAACCTTGTGTTCGCCCTTCTTCTCGTGTTCGCCCTTCCCTGTCTCTCATAGGTGCGGCTATGGCAGGTCTATTTGCGCCTTCACCGAGGTTGGTGGCAGGTGTGAGGCGAACTCGAAGGCTGCGACGCTGTCGGCGAAGGCGAACGTATCGGTGATGAGCGGCTTGACATTTATCTTGCCGCTGCCCATCAAAGACAGCGCGCGCGGGAAGACGTGCGCGTAGCGGAAGACGTGCTCGACGCGCGCCTCCTTGATCTGCGCGCCCACGACGTCGTAGGCGACCGGGCCGCCCGGCATCCCCACCAAGACTGCACAGCCGCCCGGCCGCAGCGGCTCAAACACGCCCGCGATCGCCCGCTCGCTGCCACTGCACTCGAAAACGATGTCCGCGCCCCAGCCGTCCGTCATGTCGCGGACGACGGCGGCCACGCTCTCGGACGCGACGTTGACCGGTGTGATCGGCCCCAGTCTCGCGCCCAGGTCCAGCTTCGGCTGCTGCGTGTCGGCCAGGATGACGCGGCTGCACCCGCCCGCTAGGGCGGCTAGGGCGGTCACCATGCCGATCGGCCCTGCGCCAAGCACGACGGCCAGGTCGCCCGCCTCAATCCGGGCCTTCTTCGAAGCCTGCATTCCGACCGCAAGCGGCTCGACCATCGCCGCCTCGGCGAACGAGACGTTATCTGGGATTTTGAAGGTGTAATCGGCAGGGTGAACGACCGAGGGACGCAGGACGCCGTGGATCGGCGGCGTTGCCCAGAATCGGACGGCCGGGTCCAGGTTATACAGGCCCAGACGCGAGGCCTGGCTGTTCGGATCGGGGATGCCCGGCTCCATGCAGACCCGGTCGCCCGGCTTCAAAGTCGTGACATCCGCGCCGATCTCGGTGATGATGCCGGACGCTTCATGCCCCAGCACCATCGGCGCATTGACGACAAACGGTCCGATGCGCCCGTGCTGGTAATAATGGATGTCCGACCCGCAGATGCCGACCGTCTTGATCGCGATGCGGACATCGCGTGGCCCCAACGGCTCATCCAGCGTAATGTCTCCCAAAGTCAGCTTCTTCGTCTCTTCCAGGATCAATGCTTCCATGATGCCCCTCCCATTTCTCCATTAGTATACCCAGCTATTCTGGGCGGGAGGGTGGGGCTGCGCCCGGAGCGCCGGCTGCCCTCGCCAGAGACGCCGCGTTCCGGGCCGTAAGTCGGTTGAGAACATCGGGGACTAGCTGCTCGGCGAAACCCGCGATAAAGGCCCAGACAAGGAGCTTGGCGTAGTCCGGTGTCGTCTTTGGAATTGCATCACTAAAGCGTGGGAACACGGCGTTTCCCGCTGTGCCCGCAATCACCGTATCCAGTATGCCGCTCAGGAAGACGAGATACAGCACCATGGCAAAGATGCCCCCGTAGATCGGGGCCAGGCCGATGCCGAGTTGGCCTGCATTCAGCGCGATGGTATCGAACAGCGGAGTGCTTCCCGGCGGGAGGGCCTGGAGACGACGCAGCATGCTGATCAGCCCGCCCAGCACACCGCACAAAATGACGAGCGCCGCCATTTGCAGTATTTTCAACGGGGGTGAGGTCGGATCAGGAAGAGGAGAGGTTGGAGAAGGCGCCCCCGCCATCGGCTTTAACTTGGTCGAAGCCACCCCGGCAGGACTCGCGCCGGGTACGACTTTGTGGGCGGAGGCGGTGGGAGATGCCGACAGAGGGGCCGACAGAGGGGCCGAGAGGGCAGGACGCTTGGCGGTCCATCCCTCGTAAAAGCTTGGGGCGCTGTAGCAGCCGAGTGCGAGTGTCAGACTCGTGGCCGCCAGCAAAGCGCCGATCAGCGAGATCCGGCTGTGTTTCTCTTCCCGTGCCTTGATGGTGGAGCGGAGACGCTGAAGGTCACTCAGCAGGACGCTCAAGTCCGCGCGCAGTCTAGCGGCGGATGGAGAGTCCTGCTCCGCAGCCCCCGTGGGAGGCTCCGGAGTGGCCGGTGTCAGCAGGAAAAGGCCGGATGCTCCAGGAGGAATGCCGGTGATGGAGATCGCGGCATCGCCGGCCTCTTCAGGCGGTGCCGGCTCGTTTGGGGGCTTGGACTGCCGGTAAAAATCGTACCAGGCCTGCCCGGCGACTTCATGGTAGCGGGCGCGCAGGTTCCAGGCATAGCGCTGGAGGTGTGCCTCCGGCAGCAGTTGGAGGAGGGCCATCTCCATCCCGCTGACATCACCCCAGTTGAGGTAGCGCTTTTTCCGTTTCCAGGGCCAGCGGAATTCGTGCCGTTCTCGTTCCGCTTTTTCCTGCTCTTGTTCCCCGATAAGGCCTTCGGCGACCGCCTTGGCATTAGCATTCCGCGCGGTTTCTGCTACGCTGGGGAGTGTGAGGTACTGTGCCACGAGCTGGTTGAAATACTCGACGGCGTAGTCGGGAAGGTCTTCCCCCCTCGGTAACCGCTTGTTGATGGCGAGCGAGGAGGGACTCCCCACTGCTGTCTGTATTCCCGGCGATATCCCGTTGGTCATGTTGCCAGGACTCATGGTGCTGGCGCTTGTCTCATCCGGCATCGGCTTTTCCCCCTTCTGCATTGGTCGAAATTAGAGGTTATAGCAATCCACCCTGCACAAACCATGCCAGCAGGAGTACCAGGCCGATATTATTTCGTCCCGAACGGCCGAAGGAGCGTCAACCCGCTTCTCGGCCTGCACGGAGCAAACCCATCAGGGCTGCTAAGAGCGGCTCATGCGAATATGCGCGAAAGCCGCTCCTCTCCCCACCTAGCAGGCCCATCAGCGGCGAAACAACCGGTGCGATCCCGGGTGGAATGTGGAGCAGGCGTGTCAGCATGAACCCAACCATACCCATGACACAAATCCCCAAAGCCCAGTAAACATACCGCATAGATCATGCCAACTTGTACTCATGGCGCCGCCGATCCCAATTTGACCAGCTTGGCCGCCCCGCCGCTGTCGGTCGCGATCTGCTGCAACAGATGCGCGGCGGCGAAACTGCCATCCGTACCGTCCGGGTTCCTGCCCACCAAACCGATAGTGGAAATACGGGCATGACGGATGTTGAACCGGCGCAAGGCCCCCGCCAGCTTTTCCGGGTCCGTCTCACCGACAGTAGGGACACCGTCGGTCAGGATGACGACCTCGTTGACATCGCGCAGCATCAGTGCCCGGACGACGGCATCCTCCAGGTCGGTATCTCCATTCGCCTCGAGGCCGCTGAGGAAGGCCGATGCCCTCTGAATGTTGCCCGGTGCCGCTTCAGCCATGTCGGGATCAAATAGCTCGCTCCCGCCGGTGAAGGTGACGATGTTGAAAGTTTCCCCTGCATGCAGGCCGCGCAGGGCTTCCGTCAGCTCGTCTTCCGCCCGGCTTAGTCGGCTTTTCATGCTGCCCGATGTGTCCAGCACATAAACGATATGGCGCGTCACGCCGTCCGCCGCTAACCCATCCCCGATCCCGAACGGCCCGCCGGCCTTGCGGTTGGTAAAGTTTCCTGCGCCGCCGGTCCAGCCGGCGCCTCCCCTGACCGTTCCCTGGCTGGCCTCCTGACGGGCAGGAGCGCGGACCGACGCCGCCGGCATGGGAACCGCCACGACGGGAGGCAGCGAGACCGTGCCGGCGACTGTCGGTGGCGCCGCAGCGCTGATGGAGGGGTGGGGCAGGCGAACGGACAGGCGAACGGGCAAGGGAACAGTGGGGATGGGCGCCGCCTGCACCCGCGGCGCTTGAATGGGCGGCGCCTGCACCGGCGCATCGGAGTGGGCCTGATGTGGGGTAGTACGCGCCGATGGGCGCGTCGTCGTGACGACACGAAGAACATGCAGGGCCGGCGATGGCGCGGCGGATTTTCGTACAGGAGGCCGGGGCAGAGTTTCCGGGCGCGGGACGGGCTGCGGGCGCATCTGCCGAGTCGGTGGGTTTACCGCTGCCGTCATCCTTGACCCGGATGCCGTGCCGCGCCGCGTCGAGGAAGGGGGAGACGGATGCAGGGAGAGTGTCACCATCCGCAAATGGGGACGCCCCTGCGGATGGCTAAGGTCGGCGGGCTGACCGAGCCGACCGACCAGAACCAGCAGGCCCAGGTTCAGGAAAACGGAAGCCGCAAGGCTGAGGCGGAAACGGCGTGTCTCTGCCCTCGAAGAGTCGTTCATCACAAAATTAGAACGCTGGGCCGGGCCGCAGAGTTTCCGCATCCGTATCGCTACGGTAGGAGAGACATTGCCTGAATGGACTCTACGTTCAGGGGCTTGCGACGCCCACCGTCACCAGCTCTGCCACCCCGCCGCTGTCTCTTGCGATCTGCTGCAACAGATGCGCCGCCTCGAAGCTGTCATCCGTGCCGTCCGGGTTCTTGCCGATCATGCCGACGGCGGAGATGCGGGCGCGCTGCCGATTGAAGCGGTTGATCTCACGCGCGATCCGGGGGAATTCTTCCTTCGGGTATGGCCCGTCCTCGTTTGTCGGGACACCGTCGGTGAGCAGGACGACCTCATTCACCCCGGGCAGCGACAATGCCTTTGCCATTGCCCCCTCCAGATTCGTCCCGCCGCCGACCTCGAGCGTATCGAGGTAGGCGGACGCTTTCCGCACCAGATCCGGCGCTGCTGGGGCCATGCTCGTATCGAACGTGCGGACCTCATCGCTGAAGGCCACGATATTGAATGTCTCGCCGGGACGCAGGCCGCGAAGCGCGCGGCGCACCTCCATCTCGACGCGGTCAATGCGGCTGGACATGCTGCCCGAGATGTCCAGCACATACACCACATGGCGCGGGGCGCCGTCCCCGGCCATTCCCTTGCCGATACCGAACGGTTCCCCGGCATCATGGCCTGCTCCAGGCCCCGCCCCGCTGCCTGCCCCCGCCCCGCTGCCCGCGCCCGCGCCTTTGCCTGCCGCCATCCCGCCTGCCCCGCTGCCGGTGACGGGGGCGGGCGGCGCGGTGGGACGAACCACCGGCGTTGGCGCGGGCGCGCTGACGGCGACCGGTGCGAGGGCCGGCAGCGGCGGTGCGATGACGTTATGGACGACGAACGGCGCGGCCTGACGGGTCGTGACCACGGCGGGGGCGGGTGCAGCAGGCGGCGCAGCCATCGCTGGGGCCGGGGCGCCCGCCTCTCGGCCGCCGGAAACCGTGGCGGGCGGCGCCGGCTGAGACGAATGGACCCGTGCTCCAGGCCGGTGCAGCTTCTTGGGGCGCGGAGGTTTGACCGGGTGTGGCTTGACGATGACCGGCGTGGCAGGCTGCGGCGGAGGGGGGACGGCGGGCACAATGATGGGCGGGGGCGGGGTGGGCCGCCAGGCCAGCCGCACCATTTGCAGCCGGGGATACGCTGCCGCCGGTCGGTCGGGTGGGGACCGCCAGATCCAGCCCATCACCACGAACGCGGCGATGTTGACCAGGAGCGAAACTAGGAAGCAGAAACTAACACGGCGCATCTCGGACGTCACGGATCTCACCCTCCCCTCTTTGGACGTTCGGGCGGGGCCAGGAGTTCCCGTTCGGCCTATGATCCCGCCGACAACTCGGCTCGACTCCATTCGGCTTGACTCCGAGGGGGCCAGCGGTTATAATAAGCCGTCACCGACGCTCCGGCGCGTCCGTAGGGAGTTATCTCGTCATGTCTGAACCATCGTCGTCCCAGGCGAGCCGGGTCGCCGCATTGATCCTGGCTGCCGGCAAAAGCACGCGCATGAAGTCCAACCGGCCCAAGGCCCTGCACGCGCTGCTCGGCCAGCCCCTCCTGCGCTGGGCCGTGGACGCCGCCCAGGGCGCAGGTGCGAGCCGAACCATCCTCGTGGTTGGACATCAGGCCGATCTGGTCCGCGAGGCGATGGGGCCCGATCTGGAATACGTCCTCCAGGCCGAGCAGAAGGGCACCGGCCATGCCGTGCTTATGGCCGAAAGCCTGCTGCGGGACTGGGATGGCCCCCTGCTCGTCCTGCCCGGCGATGCTCCCCTCCTGTCCGACTCGCTCCTGGAAGCGCTTCTGGCCCATCACACCCATTCCGGCGCAGCGGCGACCTTGCTGACGGCGGTTCTGGATGACGCGGGCGCCTATGGCCGCATCGTTCGCGATGACGAGACGGGCCGCGTCCAGGCCATCGTCGAGGCCCGCGACGCTTCCCCTGAACAGCTTCAAATCCGCGAGATCAGCACCTCCGTCTACGCCTTCGACCCCGCCGCCCTGTTCGATGCGCTCTCCCAAATCACCCCGCAGAATGCCCAGGGTGAATACTATCTGACCGACGCCGTGGCCCTGCTTGCCGCATCGGGCCGGATCGTCGAGGCGCTTGTCTCCCCCGACGCCGATGTCGTGCGCGGTGTCAACACGCGCCCCGAACTGGTCGAGCTGCGCGCGCTGATGCAGGCCCGCATCCACCACGCCCACGGCCTGGCCGGAGTCACGATCTTGGACCCCCTGACCACCCACATTGATGCGACCGTCAAGATCGGGCCGGACAGCACCATCCACCCCTTCACAATTTTATCCGGCGTCACCGACATCGGCGAAGAGTGCGAGATGGGGCCGGGTGCCCGCATCAGCGACTCTCGCCTGGGCAACGGCGTCTGGGTCCGCGACTCGCACATTACGGCCTCTGA
>JANLUQ010000689.1:0-9021 GCA_031363565.1 Armatimonadota bacterium
CGAGGCGCGCGTGGCCGAGGTCGCGGCGACAGGCGTGGACATCCTGAGCATCGGCGCGCTGACCCATTCCGCGCCCGCGCTGGACATCTCGCTGGATTTTGCAGAGTGATAGCCTTTGGGACGCCCCACAAGCACATCGCCCAGTGCGGCTCGACGAATGACCTGGCGCGGGAGTGGGCGCGTGACCCGGACGCCCCGGCCCCCTCGGGCGCATTGGTGACGGCGGACTTTCAAACGCGCGGGCGCGGGCAGCGCGGGCATCAGTGGCAGGCGGGGTGGGGGCAGAGCGCCCTTATGTCGTTCGTCTACCACCTGCTGCCGGGGTGCGATGCTGGCCAACTGGGCCTCATCGTCGCCCTGGCCGTCGCGGATGCCGTCGCCTCTGTCACAGACCTCGCCCCTCGCCTCAAGTGGCCGAACGACATCCTGCTCGAGGGGCGTAAGGTGGCTGGTATCCTGGTGGAGATCGCCCCGGCCGCACCCAACGCTGGGGGAGGCGGAGAAGGAAGCGGAGTGGGCAAGGCCATCCTCGGGATCGGAGTCAATATCAACCAGGAGCGGTTCGACGATTCTGAAGGCTTCGCCTACCCCCCCACCTCCCTGCATCTGGCGACGGGGCGGACACTCGAAGTCGGGAGGGTGGCTGCTGCCGTGTCCTCGGCGCTGTCACAGTCGGAACAAATCTGGCGGCAAGACGGTTTTGCACCGATATTGGAAGAGTGTCGGAAGCGCCTTGCAGCCGGTGTGACCGTGCGGCGTGGGGAACAGGAGGCGGAACTCGTCGGCCTCGCCTCCTCCGGTGCGGCACAGGTGCGGTCGGCGGATGGAACTTTCGCCGACTGGAGCACGGTAGATTGAACCAATGTCGGACTCGAAAAGCGCCCGGATAGTGTATACTAGAGGGGCGTTTAGCAGAATCACAAGGAACCACTTTATGCTGAAGTCTCGCTGGCTGAGTACCTTCACCGTCATCGGAGCTGTTTTAATCGTGCTGGGCCTCGTCGGCCTGGTCATGGGTCCGCGTTTCGTCTACGATCCGGGGCAGCCGGTCACCGGCAAGGAAGCCTGGTGCTACCTGGTCATCGGCGCGCTGATGGTGCTGAATGGCCTCCTGACCCCCGCTCTAGCGGACAGCAAGGCGGGAAGCACGGAGCGCAAGAAGCCCGGACACCTGGGGCTAAAGCCCACCGCAACTGCCGCCAAGACGGAGGATCGCGCGGTAACGGTCGGGGGCGCGGACAAAAATGAAGAGACACGAACCATCTAACACAAATCGTTTAGGCGGGCTGGCGGTTAAACATATGAACCGCTAAACACATGAACCGCCAGGAATATCGAGGATCAAACAGACAATGCCATCGGAAGCGATACGTTGCAGCGACTGCGGGGCCACCTTCAAAGGAGTCCCGTCTTGGCTTGCGACTGCCAAAGTAAAATTTACCTGCACTAACTGCCCCAAGCGGCCCTCGCGCGCCATCGCCCGGTTCGAGCCGGCTGCCGTCGCGGCCCCAGTGATGGACGCCGACCCGGAAGCGGACATGGACGCCGCCGAGATGGACGAGATCGATGAGGAAGCCGACCTGGACATCAACGCGGACGAATCGGAAGATGCCAAAGAAGACTAAGGACCTCTAAACCCTCAGCTTGCAGATAAGAACGCAGACAAGAAAAGCGCCCCGCCCCCTGTTGTTACAGGATGGTGGGGCGCTTTATTGTGCCTGTGTCGGTCGAGTGTGTCAGTCGAGCGGCTCGGGGGTGCGTACGGGGTCCGCCGCCGCACCCGGCTCGGCGCCGGAGGCGCGGTCCCCGCCGCGCGTGCCCGACGGTCCGTCGCCGGGGCCGTTGTTGCCCCGACTATCCCGGTCCGTGCCGCTGTAGGCCAGCGCCTCATCGGGGATCTGGCGGTGCCAGACGACGCGGCCCAGCCAGTTCGCGAAGTTGTCGAACAGCAGATAGACGCTGGGGATGACCAGCAGCGTCAGGAACGTCGAGACAATCACGCCGCCGACGACTGTAACGCCCAGTGGCTGCCGGAAGCCCGCGCCGCGCCCCAGACCCGCCGCCGTGGGCAGGGTCGCACCGACGATTGCGAAGCTCGTCATCAGGACTGGCCGCAGGCGGGTTGGCGCGGCCTCCAGGATGGCGTCAATGCGCTTGTAACCGCGCGCGCGCAGCGTGTTGGTATAGTCCACCATTAGGATCGCGTTCTTGGTCGCGATGCCGTTGAGCATGATGACGCCGATGGCGGTGATCAGCGAGAACGGCGTCCCGGTCAGCAGCAGGGCGGCCAGCGCACCGACCAGCGCCTGTGGCAAGGTCAGCATGACCGAGAGGGGGTACAGCATGTTGTTGAACAGCGCGGCCATCAGCATGTAGGACAGGATGACCCCCAGCAGGATTGCCTGGATCAGATATGGGAACTCATCTGCACTGGTCTGTGCCTCACCGCCCCAAGTGTAGGAGACCTGTCCCAGCCTGCCCTGCTGCGCCAGTTCCTTGAGCTGCGGGTCTATCTGGAAGCGGACGTTGTTGATCTGGGTCCCCGGCAGCAGGTAGGACGTCACCGAGACTTGGCGCAGGCGATTCAGCCGGTCTACGCGGGTCGGCCCGGCACCCACCTTGACGTTGGCGACATCGCCCAGCTGGATCGGGTTGCCGTTCTGGTAACCGACCGGGATGGTGCCGATGGTATAGATGTTACTGCGGTCCGGCTTTGCCAGGATGATGTTGATATTATATTGGTTGGAGTCGATGGGGTCCCGGTACTTGGCCGTGATGTCCCCCTGCAAGGCCGCCGATACGGTCGTAGCGACATCGGCGACATTCAGGCCATACTCGGCGGCGCGGGTGCGGTCCAGCCGAATCTGCACTTCAGGCTGGCTGGCCTTGAACGACAGGTCGGAGCCGTAAGTGCCTGGCGTCTTGTCCACGACCGCCTGCACCTGCGTGGCGGCCTTCAGGAGCTGCGAGAAGTCCGTACCCACCATATTGATGGACAGCGGGGCACCGCCACCGCCGAAGCCATTGACCTCGTTGGCCTGGATCTTCAGGCTGCTGCCGTTGCCGGGGATGGTCTTGACCAGTCCGCGAATCTTCTTCGCCACATCGGCGTCGCTCTCGTCGCGCAGAGGATCGGCGGGGCGGCGTCCCGAAAGATGGCCGAAGAACCCGGAGACTCGATCCAGCGGTGCGGCCCGGTCGTAGAGCGAGACCAGGATCTGGGCGTACTGCGTGCCCGTATCTCCCGAGCCGGCCCCGCCCGAGGCGTTGCGCCCGACGGAGGTCTGGAGGTACTTGTAGTCGCCATCCAGGCCCTTGTCCGCCCGGATGCGCCGCTCAATATCGTCGGTGATGCCCTTGGTAACATTGAGGGAAGTCCCCGCTGAGGCCTGGACGGTCACTGAGACCTGGTTCTGGTCCTGGGAGGGGGCGAACCGGAAGCCCAGCGGCTTGCCCAGGTAGCCCCCACCTAGCGCGGCGGCGAACGTCGCCCCGATGGCAAGGGCTGTCACGACCAGCGCCTCGCTCGAGACCCGGCCGGGTGCGGTCCGCCGGGGCAGGACAGGAATCTGGTCGTCGCCATCGCGTCGCCGGCGAGCGGCCAGGCGGGCCGCGATGGGGCTGCCGACGTTGTTCGCGAGGAATGCACTCACCGGTTTCCAGAAGGCGATGACTAGGCCGAGTCCGAGGATGATCTGGCTCAGTTTGAGGGCCGTCGCGAACGCCTTAGACCCTTGGCCGGACGCTCCCAGGAAGACGAACATCAGGACGAGCAGGAGATTTCCGGCGATCACGACCGTCCACGGACGCCTCAGGAACGAGCGCAGAAGGTTCCGATAAAAACTCTCGAACCTATGGTAGCCGCGGTCGAAGGCCGCCGAGAAGCCCCGCCGCCCCACACCGGTACTTTCCAGCGACTCGCCCTTGCGGAACCAGCGCGAGGCCAGCATGGGTGTTAGGGTGAATGAGACGAACAGCGAGATCAGAACCGCCACCGAGATCGAGACGCCGAAGGAACGGAAGAACTCGCCGATGATGCCTCCCATGAAGGCGATTGGGATGAAGACGACGAGGTCTACGGCGGTCAGCGTCAGGGCCGCTAGGCCGATCTCGCTCCGGCCGGCGATGGCCGCCTCTTTCGGCTCCTGACCGAGTGCGAGATGCCGGGAAATGTTCTCGATGACGACAATGGAATCATCAATGAGGATGCCGATGGCGAGCGACAAGCCGAGCAGCGTCAGCGAGTTCAGGGTGAACCCAAAAGCGGCGATCGGCAGGAACGTGGCGATGATGCAGACCGGGATCGCGATGGCGACGATGACTGTGGCCCGGAAATTGTGCAGGAACAGGAAAACGATCAGGGTCGCCAGGAAGGCGCCGATGCACAGAGACACAACGACGTCTTTCAGGTTGTCCCGGACGTTGGTCGAGTCGTCGCGTGTGATGACGAAGTTGACATCGGGTGGTAGGAACGTCTTGACGGCCTTGAGCTGCTCCTTGACGCCGTCGGTCGCCTTCAGCGTGTTCCCATCGCTGGTCTTCTGGATCGCCAGAGTGACCGAGTCCTGTCCGTCCAGGGTGCTTTCCACCGTCCGCTCGACTGTCGTGTCTGCGACGTCGGCGATGTCCGCTAGGCGCACCGCCCGCCCGCCCGCCCCGCCGCCCTGCCCTGCCCCAGTCGGGGTCGCCGCGCCGCTGGCGAGGCTCGACGTGCCGTTCCCCGGAAGCGAGATGCGGAGATTTTTCAGCTCGTTCACCGAAGTAAACTCGCCGAGGAACCGGATCGAGGAGTATTGGGTGCTGGTCTGGATGTAGCCCGCTGAGACGTTCTGGTTCGCCTGATTGATGGCCTGCGCCATCTGGCCGATGGTGACGCCGTAGGCAGCCAGCCGGTCCGCCCGGACCGAGACGCGGATCTCGCGCTGCTCGCCGCCGAAGACGTTGACGGCGCTGACATCGGGGGCCTGCTGGAGCCGTTCGGAGACGACGTTGTCCGCCAGCACGCGTAGGTCGCGTGGGCTGCGGTTACCCTTCATGGCGATATATAGAATGGGCTGCGAGGAGTTGTCCTGTTTGGCGACGCTGGGGCTGTCCGCGTTGGCGGGCAGGCGCTTGCGGACCGCGTCTACCTTCTGCCGCACGTCCGCCGCCGCCGTATCCAGGTTCGTCCCGAAGTAGAAGGTACACCGGACGACCGAGACACCGGACTGTGAGGTCGAGTCGATCTGCTTCAAGCCGCTGACGCCGCTGATGGAGTCCTCGATCGGCTTGGTAATCAGCGTCTCCATCTCCTGCGGGTTGGTCCCGGCATAGGTGGTGTTCACCGAGACGACCGGGAAATCCACCTTCGGGTTCAGCTCGGCGGGCAGCCGCAGGTAGCTGACGATGCCCAGCACCAGGAACGCCGCCACCACCATCAAGATCGCGATCGGGCGGTTGATCGCCAGTCGTGTTGCACCCATAGTTTAGTCCTTGTCTACTGTCCCCGAAGCACCTTAATAACAGTCTCACCGTCGGCGGCTACCTCCACCGTTAGCCCCCCCCCGCGGCGGCCCACGGCGTTCTGAGGGCCATACTCCACCTGCCATACCCCGCCTTCCGCACGGGGGTACTGATTAACGCTGATCAAGCTGTCTACGGCGTTGATGCCGGCCGCCTCCGCGCGCTGGTTCGCAGTGGACAATACTTTAGCCACAGTCAGAGGGAGGTCGTCGCATAAGACACTGTCAGTCAATGTTATGGCCATGATTTGAGGCTCCTATTCCCACCCAGAATGTCTTCCGTTTCCCCGATCTGCGCCGCTACACCGGATTGATCCGATCAAGATACACCCATTCCTGAGAGCCTGCCGGCCAGCGGATGACATACCGGTTTCCATTATCGTCTTCAACGACAAAACCACCCTCCTCACTCCCGCCTGTCGTGCCGGGTTTCGAGTCAAGCCACGCCTGACTCAAAACCTCAATCACCACGTCGTCAGAGAGGATGTCCTCAACGCCTGCCCGTGTTCCTGCATCCATGCCTGCCCCTTGATCTCCCTACTTTACGGCGTCGCCCGCGCCGTTCGGTGGCCATGCCCGCCGACCGGGTCCCCGTTTGCATCTATGATCGTCAGCTTGTCGCCCCGTTTCAAGCCCTGCTGGCCGATGATGACGATGCTCTCGCCTGACTGGACGCCACTCGTGATCTGTGCCTGCTGCGGGTTCTGGATGCCGACCTGGACGGCGCGGGGCTGGGCCGTGTTGTCCGGGCCGACCACGACGACCTGCTGGGCGGAAGTCTGCGTCCCGGAAGCGACCTGGGCATCGGAGCTGTCGTTCGTCTGGAAGCCCTGCTGTGCGGCGAGCGGGACCAGGGCGGTCACCGGCACGACCGGAACGTTGTGGGCGATGCGCGTGATGATCGAGCCGCGCGCGAACATGCCGGGCCGCAGCTCGTTGTTCGGGTTGACGACGGTGACGCGGAGCGAGAAGACGCGGTTGGTCGCACTGGCGGCGGGGTAGACCGCACTGACTTTGCCCGAATAGCTTCTGCCGGGCAAGGCATCCACCTGCACAGTGACCGTGTTGCCGACATGGGTGCTGGCAAAGTCCGTCTCCGAGATGGTCGGCTCGTAGTAGACTGATCCCAGCCCCACGACTCGCATCAGGTTGGTGTTGGGGGAGGCGACCTGGCCCGGCTCGACCTCGCGGGCGGCGACGATGCCGTTGATTGGCGAGCGGATGAAGGCGTTGGCGACCTGCTGCTGGTTGAAGGCGAGCGTGGCCTGCTGCTGCTGCACGGCGGCCTGGGCCTGACGGACGGCGTCCTGGGCCGCCAGGATATCCTGCTGACGCACCTGAATTTGCTGCTGGTTGGCGATGGCGGTGCCCAGATTGGCCTGCTGCTGCTGGAGCTGGGCCAGGGCAGCGGCGATGTCTTCGGTCTGCGCGCCCGCCCGAGTCAGCGAGAGGGATTGCTGCGCGTTCTTAAAGGTCTGCACCTGAACATCATAGGTCGTCTGTGCGGTGTCGAGATCGGCCTTGGCGATGGCTCCCTGGGCGAACAGACTCTTGTTCCGGGTCAGGATCGTCTGCGCGTTGTCCAGGTTGGCTTTGGAGAGGGCGACCTGGCTCTGGCCCTGGAGGATCTGCTGCGGGCGGGAGCCGCCCTTGACTTTCAAGTAGTTCTGCTGGGCGCTGGCGACCTGCGCCTTCGCCTGAGCGACGGCCTGCCGCGCGGTCTGGACCTGGAGGGTGTAGTTGGTCTTCGCCTGAGACACCTTGGCGCTATTGGAGGAGACGTTCGCCTCCGCCTGAGCGACGTTGGCCTGGGCCTGACGGACATTGGCCTCCAGATCGGTCGTGTCTTGCTGGACGACGACTTGCCCGGCCCGGACGACCTGTCCCTCGCGAAAATTGACGGTGAGGACGCGCCCCGTCGCCCGGGCCGAGAGCTGCACGTCCTGAAGTGCCTGAATGTTACCGGTGACCGGCACCGAAGCAGCGATGGTGCCGGTCTGCACGGGCGCGATCTGGACCGGGATACTGCCGCCGGGGTCGCCGATTCCTGGTTTGTGCTGCGCGTCCTGCTTCTTGCCGCAGCCCGCGCCGGCCAGCGCCCCCAGCAGAAAAATGCCCGCCAGCCCGGAGGCGGCGCGTCTCATCGTCATAGTCACTCCTTAGCGTCCACCGATAGCGCGGACGAGCTGCGCCAGCGACGTTTGATAATCATACTGGGCGTTGAGCAGGTTCGTTCGCGCCTGCGCGAGCTGTGCCTGCGCGTTGACCACGTCCAGGATCGTGCCGATCCCGTTGTCGTAACGGACTCTGGAAAGGCGATAGGCTTCCGTCGCCTGGGTCACGCCCTGGCCCGCCGATGCCGCCCGTGTCTGGGCATCGTTGATGTTCGAGAGTGCCTGCCGGATCTCGATGGTGACGTTCTCTCGAAGTTGGGCTCGCGTGATCTCCTGCGAGCGCAGGTCCGACTGGGCCTCCCTGACTTTGGCCCGCGTCGTCCCGCCGTCATAGAGAGGAATACCAACCACGGCGGAGAGGCTGGCCGTGTCATGCGACGAGCCGCTGCTGACGTTGCCATTATAGTTGCCGCTGCCGACGATGCTGAGGGAAGGCAGGAGGCCCACCCCGGCCAACTTGATCAGCCGCTGGGCGATGAGGATATTGTTATCCGCCTGCCTCAACTCGGGTCGGTGTCCGAACGCCGTCGCCGTGAGCTGCGGGGTGCTGAAGGCTTGGGTCAGCGGCGGCGTCGGCGGCTCCTGGAGGCCGATAGTCTCGTCCGCGCCGACGCCGAGCAGATTGTTGAGGTTGACCTGCCCCAAAGTCAGCGTGTTCCGGGCGGAGGAGAGCTGCTGCTGGGCATTGGAAAGCGTCGTCTGCGCGGTCAGTAGGTCGTACTCGGCCGATGCCCCCGCCGTGACGCGTGCCTGGGTGACGCGGACGCTCTCGGTGTCCGCCGCCACCTGCTGCTCGTAAACGGCCACCTGGGCCTGATCGCGCAGGACATTGAAAAACTGGTTCTTGACCGACAGCGCGGTCTCGTTCTGGACGCGGTCGAGGTCGGTGGCGTAGAAGTCGCGTGTGATGCGCTCAACGTCCTGGGCGGCAGGGACGAGCTTGAAGATGTCAATGCCCTGCGTGACGCTTACACGCGCGCTGTAGTTATTGTTGTAGCCCGAGTTGCCTGTGCTGAGTGAGCCATTCCCGGCCTGCTGCCCGGTGCCCGTCCCCGTATCGTGAGGACCGGTCGTGTCGTGAGGACCGGTCGTGTCGTGAGGACTGACGACCTGCGCCTGCTTCTGGGCGGCCTGGCCTTTGCCGGCTGCCATCATGTCCTGCATGATCGGCGGCAAGTCGGAAGTGTCCAAGCCGGAAGCACGAAGATGGGATGTCGCGCCGCCCCCGATGCCGGTGGTCGGCCCGGTCGTCCCGAACCCGCCCCCGGCGCCGGTCGCTCCCGTCCCGTTGCTGCCGGTTCCTGCCCCAGTCGTTCCGAGGCCGGTCGTTGCTGTCCCGGTCGTAC
>JANLUQ010000714.1:0-10403 GCA_031363565.1 Armatimonadota bacterium
GTCCCACGGCGAACATGGCCACGGCCACGATGCCCAGCGCGATCACCTGTTGCCCATCAATATGCATCGTCTTTTCCTCACGCACCACGCCCACGCGCTGGTGCCGGTCCCTCCCTTTAGTACGGCAAATGCGGGTAAAGAGTTCGCCGCGTTACAGCGACGCCGCCCGATGCGCCTCGACCGCCCGCGCCAGGGCATCCAATGACCCCCGCAGCGCCGAAGTGGTCGCCGGGTCCGCGATGTCGCCGTCCTTGGTGACTTTCGTGCGGACAAACGGGATAATCAGTGACCCTTCCTCTACGACGCGCGCTTCCAGGGCGGACAGCGTCAGCAGGAGCGCAGCGTGGGCCTTCTCGCCGCCTAGGGCGGACGGAGAGGCGCTGAGGGCGACGATCGGCTTGCGCCATAGCTCGCCCGAGGAGACCAGCCAGTCCAGGGCGTTCTTCAGGCTCCCCGGCATCCCGAAAGCGTACTCGGGCGTGCAGATGAGGACACCCTCAGTCCCACCGAGCAGGCCGCGCAGGTCCCGGACGGCAGCGGGTGCGGCCTCGCCATCGAGTTCCGGGCTGAAATGCGGCAGGTCGGCCAGGCCATCATAGACCGTCACCTCCATGCCTTCGGGGGCAAGGGCGGCGGCGGCACACACCAGGGCGGTGTTGGTCGAGGCGGCGCGGAGGCTTCCCGAGACGGCGACGATCTTCATCAAGTCTTCCTCCCTGTCAGGTAAACAATTTCCACAGGCCCCTGTTACCGCAGGTTCTCGTCCGTCTCGCGCAGCTCCAAGATGCTGTCAATGGGCACCCAGACTACGGGCCGGCGGCTGCGCTCCATGAAGCGCAGCCGGATCATGCCGTGCTCCACCCACAGGATCTCGACGAGGTCCACGACGTTTGAGTTGCGGACGGTCTGCATCTTCATCACCTGCCCGATGAGGACGTTGCCGTCCCGCTTGATTATCTCGTGCATAAGGCCGCCCCTGGACGAACTTCTCTTGCAGACAGCCAACCCTGCCGCTGTGATGACTTGATTAGCGCCCGATCAAAACCCAGGCACTGCACCAGCCCCGGCGGCGGAACGCCTCATGGCGGTGGTTGCCGTCCAGGATCACGAAGTCGCCCCGGTCGTGACAGACCAGCAGAGGGGGCAGCGCGGCGGGGTCCCCCAGCCCGTCCGCGATTCCGGTGACGGCGTTCTCCCAATACTCCGCGTCTTCTTCGTAACGCATCCCCTTCTCCGCCCGGCCTTCGCGGACGTACTGCCGCGCCGTGGCTACGTTATATTCCATGTGTTCCTGCGCCTGCCGCTCAGACGGCATCAGGCGCGGCCCCTGTCCTGCTCACGAGCCTGCTGTGACTGCTCCCGAATCTAGCCGGGCTAGGGTGGGGCTGTCGGCCAGGTCTTCGCGGGGCAAAAACGCTTCTTCCTGTTCCCACAGCGCCAGCAGATCGGCCCCGGTCCGAGGTGGCTGTTCTGGTTGCTTTTCTTCCATAGGAACGGTTCCAATCAGGAGTGCCGATGTTCGCCCATCTTCTGCCGGATCACCGAGACAAGCCAATAAATGAGAGAAGCCCCAGCCATGACGGCGAACGTGCTCCAGATCAGGATCGTCCCAGCGCTGAACTCGCCGTGCGTGAGGTAGTATTTCCTCTCCCTGGATACCTCATAGACCAAGGAAGGTAAAAGAAGCGCGGACTTGAAATAGGGACTGTTAAAGGCCGCCTTCATGTTCTGGCTCCCGCTACTCATACGGCACCGGCTCCGCCTGGCCGCTCTTCGACGACTTCTCCGCCGCCTCCATGACGGCGATGACGCGGCGGGCCTGCTCCGGGGTCACATCCAGCGGAGCGCCGTGGGCCAGGTGGGCGTAGATGTCTTGGTAGTATTTGTCCCACTGGCTGCTCTTATTCCGAAGCTCGCCGCGCATCTTGATCCCCTCCAGAAACGTGAACAGCGCCATGCCATCTTTGACGCTGCCGTCGTCCAAAATGCCGCCTTTCGTGCCCTGGATGCGCCAGCGCGGCATGGGTAGGGCGGAGATCTGGCTGAAGGACAGGTCGGCGTGCGCGCCGTCATCGAAGCGCAGGACGGCCTGGACATAGTCCTCGTTCGTGACATCGTGCCAGACGCGCTTGTGGAAGTAGCCGGAGACAGTCACCACCTTGCAGCCCGGCATCAGGTTCAGTATCCAGTCCAAGAAGTGCGCGCCCCAGTCGTAAAACGCGCCGCCGGAGACGGCCTTGTCCGAACGCCACCAGTGGCCGGGGTGGCTATAGCCCGCGAAGCCCGCCTGAATAGAGAACACGTCGCCAATCAGCTTCTTCTCGACGATGGCTTCTTTGAGTGCCTGGAAGTCGCCGTCGTGACGCCGGTTGTGGTAGACGGACAGCATGACGCCGTTCGCCCGTGCCGCCGCGATCATCTCGGTCGCCTCCGACGTGGTCAGGCACATCGGCTTCTCGCAGATCACCGACTTGCCGGCGTTCAGAGCCTGGATGGCGAGCGGCGCATGCGTGTCGTGCGGCGTGACCAGGGTGATTAGGTCCACGCCGCCGTCGCGGAGCAGGGCATCGGCGTCGGGGTAGACCTCGATGCCGGGAAAGTCAACCTGGGCGGCTTCCAGCCGGGCGGCGTCAATGTCGCAGACGGCAGCCGGGCTGATGCCCGCCTCGCGCATCCCATTCAGGTGGCCCCGCCCCATGCTGAACATACCGCCATAGCCGATGACGGCCCCACGTATCTGTTTCTTTTGCGTCATGTCGGTGCTGATCCTCTGCCTCATTTTGGCAGGGTGAGGGACGTTTGTCAAGGAAACGTCGCGAAAAGGAATGGCTGCGGACCGGGTGTGCCCAATGTCACACGCCGAGTGTGACACAGCGCAGAGACAGGTCTACGCCCAGCGGCTACACTGGCAGCAGCCTTCGAGGCAGGATGGAGCGGCCAGTCATGACGAGATCAGCAGTAGGAGAATTGGTGGGGGAGGGGAAAGCGCCCCTGATGCCCCAAGTATCACTGACAGCGGTGGAGCGCGCCCTGCTACGCCTGCTGGTCGCGGGGCGCCCGCTGGAGGAGGCGGCACCCGCCCTGGGCCTTTCGCAGGGAGATGCCGGGCGCCTGCTGGCCGCGCTCCAGGCCCGCTGCGGCGCTCCCAGCTTCACCCGGCTGCTCGTCCGGGCGGTGCTGAACGTCTGGGTGTAGGGCGACAATCAAAAGGCCCCTTCAAAAACCTAGTAACTGATGTTACGCAAGCCTCACTCTGAGCGCCGGGCCGTGAGCGCCGAGCCGCAAGCGCCGGGCTGTGAGCGCCCCACCGTTCACGGCGGGACTGCGTAATATCAGCTAGTAAATCTACTGATACCGAGTGCATCACCCGTCTACATTTCCGCCCGCTTCGCCAGGGCCGCCGGGTTACGAATGATCCAGCAGCCTCCCGCTTTGTCCCAGGCGATCGCCCCCGACTTGCGGAAGACGGTCAGGGCGCGCGAGACGCGCTCGCGGGTCGCGCCGATCAGAGCCGCGATATCGCTCTGGGTCAGGCAGACGTCCAGCCGGACGCTCTTGCCATCTGGCAGGGCCGACCCCTGCGATGCGGCCAGTTTGAGGAGACGATCGGCGACCCGGCCCGCCACATCGCGCGTCATCAGCATCTCCGCCCGGTCGTTCTGGTCGCGCAGCCGCTGGGACAGAATCCGCAGCAGGGTCCAGGCGACGGCAGGCTGCTCGGTGATAATCGCGCGCAATGCCTCACCCTCCAGCAGCAGCAGCTCGGTCGCCGCCAAGGTGCTGACATCGGCGGAGCGTGGCTGGCCGTCCAGCAGGCTCATATCCCCGAAGAAGTTCCCCGGCCCCAGCAGCTCCAAAATCACTTCATCGCCCCCCGCCGTCGCCTGATGCACTTTGACCCGGCCCGAGGCAATCAAATAGAGCGGCCCAGCTGGGTCACCTTTATAGACGACCGGCGTCCCTGGCGGCAGCTTGCGGCGGCGCAGGCGGGCGGCCAGCAGGGCCAAAGCGTCCTCCCCCAGTTCCGCGAACAGGGGGACCTTCTTGAGAATCTCGATCTCCTGATTCATGGCGCTGTCTCTCCTTGCACTGTTTTTCCTTGCGCGTCGTCTTCCATCATTTCGGTCTCCATCATTTCCGTCACTTCTACCGATAGCCACCTCGTCTCGCCGAAGCCGTAGAAGGTCGCCCAAGCGCAGTCGGCGGCGTCGCGCCCGACGGCGACCTGCACGAGCGCCGGGCGCGGCTGCCGCTCGGTGGCATCGAAGGACACCCAGCGTCCATCCAGCCACGCCTGGAAGTAGGCGTGGAAGTCGGGCGGCTCCAGTCCCAGGCAATAGCCCGAGACGTACCGGGCGGGGATGTTCAGGGCGCGGCAGAAGGCGATGCCCAAATGCGCGAAGTCCCGGCAGACCCCAATCCGCTGCGTCGCCGTATCATAGGCGGATGTGCCCGTGTCCGACACCCCATACTGATAGGTGACGTGTTCGTTGATCCAATTGCAGATCGTCTGGACGCGCGCGAAGCCCGGCGCCACCGCCCCGAACATATCGGTCGCCATCGCGACTAGCTTGTCCGACTGGCAGTAGCGCGAGGGCAGTGTATACAGCAGCGTTTCGGTCGGCAGATGCAGAGCATCGGCCTCGTAAGGCTTCAGCAGGGGGAAGCGCGTGTCCGGCAGCGAGACGGTCGCCGTGTACTCTAACCTAACATCCCCGGCGGGCATCAGGAGCCGCCGGCACGGGTTCTGGTAGAAGTCGCGGAACGGCTCGGCAGGCGCATACGGCGTAATGTACAGCTGCGCCTCCTCCACCGCCTGCGCCCCGTCCAAAACTGCCGCCTCCACTTGCAGCGTGGTCGGGGCGGGGGCGGGCAGGAGCAGGTCGGCGACGACGTGGATGTTCAGTCTCAAGGCGTGGTGCTGCTCCAAAGGGCGGCGCTTGTCAGGGCGCTGAGGTGGCCGACTCTGCTGGGAGTCAATAGATGCCGACTTGGATTAAGCCGTCGGCATTTGGGACAACGGCCCAGAGAACATTGTCATAGCTCTCGCCCCATTCCGGGTAAGGGCCGACGGCGGCCTGTTCACCAACCGTGTCCCGCAAATCCTCTTCCAGCTCTTCCGCTCCCTCATTGTTTTGGAAGCTACTGAGCCAGCCGACCTCTTGATCGTACTCCTCAGCCCGCCGCGAGTCATCGCGCGGATGGAGGTAAACGATGAGGTACTCGGTGTCACCCAACAGGGTCAATGCCGCCTGAGTCATCGCCTCGTCTATGACGCCGCGCAGCGGCAGATCATAACGCCGATAAACTTCGACGCGCGTTGGTGAGGGCAAGGTCGCAATATGCTCCTGGAAGGACAGAAACGAGTGGAACAATGCGATGTCACGGCTTCCTACGGCGTGGGAATAGCGAAACTCGGCCAGAATTTCCCCACGCGTCTTGATCATTTCTTCCGCTTCCAACAGGAAGCACGGGTCGGTCGTGGGAGTCGCCATAGCTATACCTCGTTGGTGAAGGTGCGGCCGCGAGACAGGTACTCCACTAGAATGCCCGGGTGACCGACATCAATGCTCGTGCTGGCAGCGGTGCTTCTCCTCCATGATCTTCCCAAGAATCTCCTCGGAGCGGCTGGTCTTCTTCAAGGGTATTTCCCGGTCGCAGTATTCGGCTAAGGCGAGGCGATGGACTTCCGAGAGGGTCAGCTCTTTGATGGCCGCCACTCGGCGAACTTTCTCTGCCAACTTCCTGTCCAGACGAACGCTTAAGATGCCGCCTCCCTCTTGCTCCTCCATTGTACCACGTCTGGACTTGCTGTGACTCGATGGGCAGGCGGTTTATCGGACGGCCATAGCCTGATGGATCACCTTCAGCAGCGAGCCGTCGCCGGGCGCGTCCTGACCGACCTCCCAGACCATGACGCCGCCGAGGCGCCGGGCGAGCGCGTCGCGGGTCTTCTGCCGAATGGTGGCGGGGCCGTTGAAGTACATACCGTTGACCTCGTCCACGGTCGGGGCGGGGTGGTACTGACTGAGAATGTCGGCATAGGAAAGGGCGGTATCGGCGTGGGTGATCCCGCGCCCGTAGAACGGCAGACCCAGCAGGAGTTTCTGGGGTGGGACGCCTAAGCGCAGGAACCCGGCCACGTCCGCCTGCGCCTGGGCGAAGGTGGAGTGGCGGCCTTCATGGTCGTAGGCCATCAGGTTCACCGAGTCAACGGCAGCGATGCCGACGGGTGCCAATTTCTGCCAGGGGGCCATCGTGACCGAGAGGCGCAGCCCATGCGGGGCGAAGGCGTGATGCACCTCGGCCAGCAGGGCGGCGTACCCGGCCTCTTCCGGGGCATTAGATGGGTGTTCCCAGTCGAAGTCCGCGCCGTCAAAGTGGTGGCTCAGGCAGAAGAGCGTCAGGATCTGGGCGAATTGGCGGCGTTTGGCGGGGTCGGTCGCGACGGGGGCGAAGCCCGCCGACCTGTCCCAGCCGCCGACTGCCACCCAGAGACGCAGGGCGTGGCGGCGGCGCTTTATTGCCTGGAGTCTGGCCGCAGCGGCGGGGGTCAGGCGGGCAGCGTTCAGGCCACCGGCAGGCGTCGGCTCGAGCGAGAAGAAAATCAGGTCCGTGAGATTATCTAGGGCCGACGCGGCGGGGTCAAGCGCCCCGACCCGGTAGTCGGGCAGGTAGGCGACGACGCGGAAGGGCGGCGGGGGCGCGGAGTGTGCTGCAAGGGCGGGCAGGCCAAACAAGAGCGTGAGCAGCAGCGGGGCGAAGCGGCGCAATGTGTGTCCTCCTGGTTGATGTGGCGCGGCCTCTGCCGCGCTGGGGGCCGAGTGGTTGAAAACCACTCGCTAGGAGAGGCGTCCTACGGACGAGGATAAAGGCCCGGTCGTGCCCCGTCGCCGTGGATCATGTCCTTTGTCCGAAGGACACTTGCCCTAGCGAGTGGTTTTCAACCACTCGGCCCCCCGCGCGGCTTTATCTCAGCCCGCCCGCGTCAGGGTCGTGTCGTGCCGCTCGCTTTCCAAAGTCTGCAGGTAGTCGGTCGTGTAGTGCAGGCCGCGCGACTCCTTGCGCTTACGGGCACAGGCGATGATCAGGCCCGCGACCTCGATCATATTCCGCAGTTCCAGCACATCGTCGGCCAGGATGCAGCCGTCGAACAGGGGCTGCGCTTCGGCCCGCAGGGCGTCCACGGCGGTGCGGGCTTTCTGGAGCCGCGAGTCGCTGCGGACGATGCCGACATACTTCTGCATGACGGCCTGGAGCCGGTTCCGCAGGGCGGCGACCAGGGCATGGTTCAGGGCGCCGACCCGACCCTTCTGGCCGGGAAACGGTGCGACCTCGGTGCAGGCAGCGGGCAGGTCCGTCCGGGCCAGGGCGTCGTCGGCGGACCGCTTGCCGAAGACGAGGGCTTCCAGAAGCGAATTGGAAGCCAATCGGTTCGCGCCGTGGACCCCGGTGCAGGCGGCCTCACCGCAGGCGTACAGTCCTTCCAGGGTGGTCCGCCCTTGCAAATCGGTCACGACGCCGCCGCAGGAATAGTGGGCGGCGGGGACGACCGGGATCCAGTCGGTCGTGATGTCTATGCCGAACGACAGGCAGCGAGCATAGATGGTCGGGAAGTGGCCCTTGATGGCCTCTGGTGATAGGTGCGTCACGTCCAGATAAACGCACTCGTCCCCGCCCTTGACGCTCTGGCTCCTCTTGATCTCGCTGTCAATCGCGCGGGCCACGATGTCGCGCGGGGCTAAGTCCTTGCGTTCCGGGTCGTACTCGGCCATGAAGGCCGTGCCGTCCTTGCGCCGCAGGATGCCGCCCTCACCGCGCACGGCCTCCGAAATCAGGAAGCTCTTGGCGTCCGGATGGTACAGCGAGGTCGGGTGGAACTGGATGAACTCCATGTCCGCGACTTCGGCCCCCGCGCGCCAGGCCATCGCCACGCCATCACCGGTCGCGATGGGCGGGTTGGTCGTGAATTGGTACACCTGCCCCGCCCCACCGGTCGCAAGCAGCGTTGCCGGCGCGACATACGCCTCCACCCCGCCGCCCGCCTCATCCAGCACATAGGCCCCGCAGCAGCGCCCGTCCTGCATGATCAAATCTATCGCGTAGTGGTGCTCCAGAACCGTAATGCTCGGGTGCGCCCGGACGGCCTCGACCAGTGTCCGCTCGACCTCCTTGCCGGTCAGGTCGGCGGTGTGGATGATCCGTCGCCGCGAGTGCCCGCCCTCGCGCCCTAAGGATAACTCGCCGCCCGGCTCACGGTTGAAGTCCGCCCCGAACGCCATCAGCTCGCGGATTCGCTCCGGCCCCTCGGTCACCAGCACGCGTACCGCGTCCTCATGGCACAGTCCCGCGCCCGCGATCAAGGTGTCCTGAACGTGAAGCTCGGTGTCGTCGTCCGCGCCCATGACGCCCGCGATCCCGCCCTGCGCCCAGTTGGTGTTGCTGTCGGTGCGGTCCTTCTTGGTGATGAGGGCGACGCGGCCCTTCTCACACACCCGCAGCGCGAAGGACAGCCCGGCGCTGCCGCTCCCCAGCACGAGAAAGTCATACGTTTGCATCGTTGCGTTCCATTTTCTAAAGCCCACCAGTCAGGACGAAGGGGCGTCGAGGTGTTCCTACCCACTGTAACACCGGGGCGGGCGGAAAGGTTGCAGTGCCCCCTACCTTTGCCGCATCCAGTAAAGCCCCGGCTGATGCCGCATCGGCTCCGGCACCAGCGCCCAGCACTTCTCCATTTCGCCCCAGGCGTCTTCATCATCGCGCCGCTCCAGCCGCCAGAGCGCATCGCGAACTACCCGGTCGTCGTCGGTGACGCAATTGACGGCGATGGGGTCGAAGTCATCCCAGTGCGGCTTGGAATAGAAGCCATAGTAGAGAGACACGGTCGGCAGCCTGTCACCCACGCGCAGCCGCCGCCCACGCACTTTCTCCAGAGGCATGCGGACGATCTTGATGACTGGCCACGAGTCCCCCTCCCGCATCCCCAGGTCGCTGTAGACGGCGATCAAATAGGGGCTGACAGAGACGACCCATGCCGGATTGGTGCAGCCGTGTCGGAACTGCTCTTTGATCTTCGTCGCCTTCTGCCACAGCGCGTGGCCTTGGGCGGCGATCAGGACCGAGGAGAACGCCGCGATGCCCCATGCGCCGGCCGGCGCGGCAACAAGGAAAACGATGGGGAGTGCGACGACAAGCCCGAGGCACGCCAGCCCTGGGAGGCTCTGTTTGGGGAAACAGCGCATCCAGACGAGCAGGTCTACCTTGACTTGACCCGGCAGCGATGCATAGGTCGTCGGGTTCACGAACTTAGGCTTACCTGACATGTCACCCCTTCCAGCAGCCCCGCGACTTGCTCGGGCGTAGGCATCTGCCCTTCGTACTCGGCGGGCAGGGCCGAGACCATCCGGTAAGCCGCGACGCCGATGGGCCGGTTCGACTCGCGCAGGGCGTACTCCACGATGGTCCGGTCTTTGGACTTACACAGGATGATGCCGAGCGACGGGTTCTCGCCGGGCATCCTGACGGTGTCGTCCAGCACGGCGAGGTAGAACTGCATCTTGCCGACGTACTCCGGCAGGAACGCCCCGATCTTCAGCTCTAGCGCCACCAGGCACTGGAGGCGGCGGTGGTACAGCAGCAGGTCTATAAAATACTCCTGGTCGCTGACTTGCAGCCGGTACTGGCTGCCCACGAAAGCAAAGACGCCGCCCATCTGCTGTAAAAACGGCTCGACGCGGGCAAGAATGGCCGCCTCTAACTGCCGCTCACTGAACTCATCGCCGAGTTCCAGGAAGTCGAAGGTGTATTCGTCCTTGACCGCCAGCATCGCCCGCGCCTGGCTCTCGGCGGGCAGGGTGGTGGCGAAGTTGGTCTGGTTCAGCACGGTCTTCCGGTAGGTCTGGTTCTCGATCTGGTGAATCAAGACGTTCTTGGACCAGCCGTGCGCCTTGGTCATTCTGATATAGAATTCGCGCTCAAGGTCATCCTTGCAGTTCATCAAAATAATGGTGTTGTGCGTCCATCCTATTTCTCTCACCAATGGTGAGAGTTTTTGACTACCGGCGTAAGCTTCGTAAAATTGCTTCATACGCCAGAGGTTTTGAGAGGAAAATCCCTGAATGCCTGGGAACTCGCCGCGCACGTCTACCGCCAGTTTTTCGACGACGGAATGCCCCCAGGTTTCCCCCTGCTGCTTCTCTACGATCAGCCTGCCGATGTTCCAGTAAAGATCTATCAGCTGCTTATTGACGGCCCTGAGCGCCCGGTATTGGGCATCGCGGATGTGGCTCTTGATCTCCGTGACCAAGGCAGCGTAGTCGGTCTCTTGTAGTTCTTCCATGACGTCTCTCCCTGCGAACAGTTCGCTCCGTAAAACTCGCACCGATGATGCGAGTAATTCTGCC
>JANLUQ010000495.1:0-5863 GCA_031363565.1 Armatimonadota bacterium
CGCCGTTCGCCGCGCTGCTCTGCTGTGTCTGCCCTTCGCCGCCATCTTCGTGGCTGGCGTTACCCTTTCTCCTCATGCCGACGCCCAATACCCCGGCGGGGGGAGTGGGAGCGGCTACCCCGGCGGACCTGCCCCCGGCTGGCACCCCGTCAAGCCCGACGGCACTCTCGGCAATAATGTCCTCAGCACCGACGCCAACTTCTCAGTCTACGACTCGACCCGGCTGGATGTGCTGCGGACCGGCACGAACCGCACAGGCAGCAGCAGTACCCCCGGCAAGTACACCTCCGGCTACTACGCCGGACTGATAACAGCACCAACGGCGGCACTTCTATCACCATGAAGGTCAGTGGGTCGTCTACGATCACCTACCAACGGGTGCCGCCCAACAACGCGGCAGGGCAGCCGGACCTTACAAACTTCCCCGCGCCGCCCCTGTACATTTTGGGTCGCATCGATGCTGCCTGCTCCATGTCCGGCGACCCCGGCCAGGGCGTGACCGGCAACGGCTCGCTCAGCGACGGCTGGGGCTGGAGTGTGAGCGCGAGTATGGTCCCGTTCAGTCTGCCGGTTCCCGCAAGCGACAGCATCCGCCGGAAAGTTCTGCCGGTAGGGATGGGTTCTCCGGCTGTGTTCACGCTGTCGCCGGGCGGGTATGTAGCGGCCTACCGTGGGGGGACGGAGGGAGAAGCGCAGGGAGGAATCACGATTGATGAGTACGTCTATCCAATTACCCTTGCTTCCCCGAACCCGCTGACCAATCCCGTGCTAGGCGACGGCACCAACCAGTGTTTGTATGACACTACCACGCCGGACGGGTTGCTGACTGTTCCTGCCGTTGTGAGCGTTGCAGGCGCGACTACCGATGACACGACCTGGCTGTTACCACACGTCGCGCTGTCTGTCTCCCCAGCGATGAACACGGGTGCCCAGCCTTTCTACTGGACAGCCTCGAATGCTAATATGTATGTTCAGACCACCAGTTATGAGCCAAACGGAACAAGCTGGCCCTCGGAGGACTTCTGCTATGTGGGTTTGCCGCCTAACAACAGCTACTTCGGCAACCATCTGATGACGATGAAGGTGGACGGCCAGCAGTCGCAGACCGCCAACTACCAGTTATTCTACACAGGGACAGCCATCAATCATCCTAATTCTGATAGCTATAACTCGCCGGACTGGTATTACTACTATAGCGGCGTATATACACCGTTCTCTGCGGCTAATCCTGCTCACTATGAGCAATCTTCTTCATCTTCGGACGTTTCTCTCACTGAAGGTACAAGCCCATTCACCGTCCACATGAAGGATAGTGCCTATAGCACAAGCTATAATACCAACGGACTGCGTGTTTTTGACATTAATCCAAATTTCCCGAGGTATGTACGTTACATTGGGTTTTTAAACTTCCCAAATGGGATAATGCAATTTATTCACGAAACGGCACATGAGAGAGGGCATCAGTACCTATGGCAGCTAGGAACAGAAGGCCCAATATACACTGATGTCGTTTCTCCTACGAACATAGGGTCCACGAACCCTAACTCTAGCGAGGACGGTGACATTGTAGTAGATAATTGGGAGGCAGCACATCACTTGAATGCAGGAGCTTCAGATACAACAAGTGCTTACGCCAACTCAGGAGCAAATGATGCCGGCGATGGTGACGGAGAACTACTGGCTGACATACAGGCATTGGCTGTGGTGTTCAATCAATTTAGTGACTGGCAACAAGACTGGGCGGACGGCGGGGTACAAAAAGGGGCGCAGCCGTTCCTCGTGCCTGACCCGTCAACCGGTATCGCCCCTGGATTCTCTCTGTTGTTTACTCCTACGTCGGGACCATCGTATTACGTCAAAAACCTATCCGATTTGCCAGCGGGGACTATTACAAGCCTGTCACAACTTGGTCCTTAGTTTTGCCTCGGAGCAATAACCGTGGAAGGAATTAGTGATGAATAGCTCGATTAGCAAACTATTCAGAAGGCGTCTAGAAGTAGCACTGCTTCCATTTCTAGCGATTTTAGTCGGTGCGTTTCTTCTAGTCGCAACCTCAGACAAGCATTCTGAAAGTAACATTGCTGATGCTGCGCCTTTACGTCCTCTTTATCCAGAGGAGCAGCGGCAGATGGCACTGATGCGTCCGGCGGGAATAAATGGGAACCGTACTGGTATTCCCATGATGCTGGCAGTGTTGACAGACCCGATGAAGCCCCGCCCTATGACTGTGGATGCCATTCCACAACCTGTGGTGTTGCTAGTGACTCCACATCCCTCAACTGTAAAAACTGCCCTCCATGCCCTGGCACAATTAGGGGCTACTGAGGCACTACCAATCATTGATATCGATCTTAAAGAGAATACAGTTGATCCTAGCTACGCACGGGTCGAGCGGGCACGTCTAGTGGCCGAAAACGAGGCTACGGGCGTTTCTAGCGGCACGGCACAGGTCAAGATCAATCGCTTCTACAAAGAACTGGGCCTCACGCGTGCTGATTTAAACACTGCTGCTATTGCTTATGAGGGCAACTCAAGGCTAGGAAAGCATTCTCCCTCAGCCGAGGTGTACGCCATGCGGGAAATAGCAGACATGGCATACCGTGGCAGCTATAGTGACTATGCTGTACTCCCAGCAGTCAATCAGTTGAATTTCCAATCCGACTATCCTTCTGCCTTAAAGATTCGGCTGGCTCCTCTAACGAAGGCAGACCGGGTGAAAACCATGGTTGACGATCTAGCTCACACCCAATCCATAGGGCCAAAGCAGAAGTACGAGATGCAGCTTTTGGATGATGAGGGGATTTTAGCCAGCCATGCTGCTGCGGCTCAACTTCAGCAGATGGACAGTCACCGCAATCAATATCCAAGAGAAGGCTTTGAAGCCATCTTCAGTGTCCTGAGTGGTGCAGGGGATTCCACCCAAGCACCATTAGTGGAACACTATACTCAGGATCAGGATGGCTACATCGCCTATTTCGCTAGTAATGCTTATCCTGATGTCAAGGCCGGACACAGCGGTATATTCGCTCCCGATTACTAGCGCTATGACCTGGTAGACTGGTAGAATAGATAGGTCTACTTGATGGCGCTCTTGAAGCGAAACGAGCTAAAACTAACCTACCTATTCTACCGAGTCAGTCTACTAGCCCTTGAGTATAGCGCTTGCCCCACTTGGAGCGGGCGCTTCGCCTTTTTATTAGAACCAGCCGAAACGCTTAACCTCGACACCCACTGAACGCCCCGGCCTCATAATTAAGGCCAGGGCTTTTCTCTATGTCTGCTTTTATTTGCGCCGTAAATAGGGCATAATACCCGCAACATACTTTTTGTCCGAAAGGGACTCCTTCACCATGCAGCACCGACAACTCGGGCGGACCAAGATCGAGATGAGCGCGATCATCTTCGGCGGGTGGCAGGCCGGCAAGTCCGGCTGGACCAGCATCAATGACGACGATACGGTCGCCGCCCACCGGGCCGCCTTCGACAGCGGCATCACGACCTTCGACACCGCCGAGGCTTATGGCGAGGGTTACAGCGAAAGGATTCTGGCCCAGGCGCTGGGCGACAAGCGCGACCAGATCATCGTCGCCACCAAGGTGTTTGCCGATCACCTCAAGCATGACCAGGTGATCGAGGCGTGCGAACGGTCCTTGAAGAACTTGGGCACCGATCGGATAGACCTGTATCAGATTCACTGGCCGGCGGGGTCCTTCGGCTCGGATGCCGTGCCTATCGCGGAGACGATGGGTGCCCTCAACGAGCTGAAGCAGCAGGGAAAGATCCGAGCCATCGGCGTCTCGAATTTCAGCCGCGCCCAGCTCGAAGAGGCCGCCGCCGTGGGGCGTGTGGACAGCATCCAACCGCCCTACTCGCTGTTCTGGCGGCAGGTCGAGGCGGAGACCGTGCCGTACTGTATTGATAAAAATATCTCCATCATCGCCTACTCGCCCTTGGCGCAGGGGCTTTTGACCGGCAAGTTCGGGCGTGGCCACACCTTCGAAGAAGGCGATAATCGGGCGGGGAACAAGCTGTTCCAGGGCGAAAACTATGACCGCGCCTTGAACGCGCTGGACAAGCTTCGGCCCCTGGCTGATAAGTACGGCGTCACCGTCGGGCAGCTCTCGCTGGGCTGGCTCATCGCCCAGCCGATGACCTCGGCCATCGTCGGCGCGCGCAATGCCGAGCAGGCGACGCAGAACGCCGCGGCGGGCGATGTAGAGATAGATGAAGACGACCTGGAGATGATTGACGAGGTGGGGCGCACTGTCACCGACCGACTGGACAACAACCCGGTCATGTGGAACTGGGGCGGTTAGGTCATCCCATGCAACTTTCTGACATCGGCGGCGAATTCGGGTTCATTAATCATATCCGCGCGACCTTCGCGGGAACCAAGTCGGATGGCCTCATCGTGCCGCTCGGCGATGACGCCGCCGTCCTGGATATTCCCCTGGGCCACGAGGTCGTCGTCACGACGGATGCCTTGATCGAGGGCGTCCACTTCCGACGTGACTGGAGTGATCCCTATTCGATCGGGTGGAAGGCCGCCGCCGTCAACCTCTCGGATGTGGCGGCGATGGGGGCGGACCCGACGTTCGCCTTCATCTCGCTGGCCGTGCCGGCGCAGGAGACCGTCGAGTGGCTGGAGCGGCTGTATGACGGGCTGTGCGACTGCTTCAACCGCTACGGCGTGCGCCTGGCGGGCGGCGACACGAACTCGGGCGGAGAGGGCATGGTCATCAGCGTCACGCAGCTTGGGACGGTGCCGCGCGGGCAGGCCCTGACCCGTTCGGGGGCGAAGGTCGGCGACATCCTGCTGGTGACCGGGACGCTGGGTGACGCTTCCGCCGGCCTCGCTTTGCTCTCCCTCTGCGGGGCGGTGCAGGCCGAAAAGCTCAATCATGATGTCGTCCAAGCCCACCGCCGCCCGCAGCCCCGCATCGTTGCGGCCCGCGCGACCGGCCTTGTCCATGCGGCCATGGATATCAGCGACGGCCTGGCGGGCGATGTCCCCAAGCTCTGCGCGGCTTCCGGGGTGGGGGCCAGACTCAACACGGCATCCCTGCCTCTGTCCGAGGCGATGAAAGCGGCGGCCAGAGAACTCGACCAGTCTCCGCTCGATCTGGCCCTCGACGGCGGTGAGGACTTTGGGCTGTTCCTTGCCGTCGCGCCGGGCGATGTGGAAGCCGTCTGCGCCGCTGTCGCCGCTACGGGGAGTGTCCTGACTCCGGTAGGCGAAGTCCTCCGCACCGGCTTTCATATCTTCGGTCCCGACGGGGTGGAACTGCCGGCGGAGAGGCGCGGCTGGGACCATTTTGCGCCACGACCCCAGCCATGACCCGTATTTTCGAGACCCACAGCGCGGACGAGACCCGCGCCCTGGCCGCCGTCCTCGGCTCTCTGCTGCGCCCCGGCGACGTGCTCTGCCTCATCGGCGACCTGGGCGCGGGCAAGACGACCTGGACACAGGGCCTGGCCCTGGGCCTGGGGCTGCCCCCGGAGGAGCCGGTCAACTCTCCCACCTTTACGCTCCTCGCCGAGCACCCTGGCGGGCGCGTCCCCCTCTATCACTTCGATGTCTACCGGCTCCTCGACTCGTCCGGCCTCTACGACCTCGCCTTCGATGAGTATCTGGAGGACGATGGCGTCGTCGTCATCGAGTGGGCCGACAAGATCGCCGACGCCCTGCCGCCCGACCGAATAGACATCGCGCTGACGGTAGAGGGGCCGGACACGCGGCGTATCGTGATGACGGCGCATGGTGAGCAGGCGGTTGAAAACCTCAAAGGACTTGGATAATGCGTGATACTCCCTTCATTCCCGGCGCGGAGGCCCTGGCGACATGGTTTGGCCAATGGCCCTC
>JANLUQ010000734.1:0-5055 GCA_031363565.1 Armatimonadota bacterium
GCCGGCGCCTTTCGCGCCCGGCGGCACTCCTGCTCGTCGCCTTGGCGCTGGCCATTGCCTCCCTCGGACTCCGGCTGGCGGATGCCTGGGACAAGACGGCGCGGCGCGAGGCGTCCTTGCCCCAGCTTGAAGGGCAGGTTCGACGCTCTCCTGATGACGGCCTCTTGCTCGCTCTGCTGGGGGCGAGACTCGCCGAAGCGCATGAGCGGCAGTCCGCCGACGCGCTCCACCGGTCACTCGCCGCCGGTGAGCGGTCCGAAGTGCTCTACCAGACTCTGGCCGCCTCCCTTGCCGCTGAAGGGGAAAGCGCCCGTGCCCTGAACGATCTGCGCCTTGGTCGGCACTCCCTGCCCGGCGGCGCACCTGCCCTCGATGCCGCACTGGCGCGCGCCCAGGCGCTGGGGCCGGAACCGGACCCCCTCGCGCTCGCCCAAGCCATTTGCCCCGACGGTCCTGTTCCCCTCGTGGCCTCTTACACACAGGGCAGTTTCCTGAACGGCATCGTGTCCTGGTGGGGCCGAAGCCACCCCGACCGGAGTGGCTTCGCCACCCGTCAGGAGTGGGCGCGGGATGAGCCGGGCAACGCCCAGGCGCAGCGGCTCTGGGGTCTGGCGCTGCTGACAAACCGCCGCCTGCCCGAAGCCGGTGCCGTACTGGCAAACGCCGCCGCACTGGCCCCACGCTCACCTGCCGCACACCTCGCCCTCGCGCGGGCGCTGGAAGCCGGCGGCCTGACCAGCAAAGCCGGGCTGGAGTACGTCACCGCCCTGGACCTGCACCCGGACTGGCCACCGGCCCTCTTAGGCTTGGGCCAGAACTCGCAGCAAGCCGGGCTGAAATACGCGCGCCAGGCCTTCGAGCGGACGACGCAGCTCGCGCCAGACTCGGCTTCCGCCTGGGCTGGCCTGGGAAGCGCCTGCCTCAGCAACGATGCTGACCTGCGTCAGTCTCTGCGGGCGTTCCAGACGGCAGCGCGTCTCGACCCGGCCCGGACGGACTTCGACGACGACTACGCCGAAGCGCTCCGCAAGAACGGCCATGCAGACGAAGCGGAGGTGCTGCTGCGGCATCGCCTGGCGGCGGCCCCCGATGACGCCGTTGCTCATTACCGGCTGGGCGGCCTCCTGATGGAAACCGATCCCACGCCCGCGCGTATGGCCGAAGCCGAAGCGCAGACAGGCGCGGCGCTGCGCCTCCTGCCGCATCAGGCCGGGGCGGAGCGGCAGCTCGGGACGATCCTGCTGGGGGAGGGGCATCTCATGGAGGCGCTGCACGCGACTCAAGCAGCAGTGGCTGACAGCCCCTACGAGGTGCAGGCCCGGCACGTCCTGGCCCAGATCTATGGCCGTCTGGGGCAGCCCGCCCCAGCAGAACAGATTTCTGCCCGTGCCGCCCAGCTTTTCAGCCTCCAGCAGCAGGCCAACGTCCTGGAGAACCAGAGGGAAGGTCGGTTTCTGGAACCCCGCTATCACCAGGAACTCGCGCGTGTCTACCATCTCACCGGTCAGCAGGGTAAAGCCTCCCAGGAGGAGCGGATGCTGAACCTGCTGCGGCGCGACCCGCAAGGCGCGGCCCGAAGCTATCGGGACTACCAGGCGTCGCTGGCGCGCGCGCTGGGTGGGGTCGTGCAGAACTGAGAACCCCGTGCCGCCGGTCTCATCAGAGGCCGGCGTTTTTTTGCCGTCTGCAGGCAGTGGAACTCGGAACACTGCGATTTGGGTACAAAGGGAAAGCCATCAGAACGATAGACTGCCGGCGTGGGCAGAGAAACGGCGTGGGTCATGCAGGAGTATCAGTTCGGCGTCAGTGAGTTTACGACGATGCCGTGGACGTTCGAGCAGGATGTGGAGGCTTACGCGCGGCTCGGCGTCTCGGCCATCGAGGTCTGCGAGGCCAAGCTGGACCCGGTGCGGATGGAGGAGCAGATCGCGCTGCCCGCCGCACATGGGCTGGAAATCACCTCCATTCAGCCGGCGACGCGTACCCTGTTCCCCAGCCGCTCCCAGCCTACCCCGCTTGATATAAGTGAACGTCTAGCGCGGTTCAGGGGGACGATCACGCGGCTGGCCCCGTTCGTGCCGTCGGCGGTCTTCGTCACCAACACTGGCATTCCGCCCGAAGGCGACATGCAGCGCGTCTGGGATACATCTATTCAGGAGTACCGCGCGCTGGCCGACTTCGCCGCCGGACATGGGGCGCGGGTCGCCTTGGAGCCTTTGAACGCCTCCATCGTCAACATCGAGACGGCAGTCTGGACGCTGGCGCAGGCCATGCAGATCGTTCGCGCTGTAGACCATGCCAGTTTCGGCATCTGCTTGGACTGCTGGAACGTCTGGCAGAACGCGGACATCTTGGAAGGCATCCGGGAGGCCGGCGACCGGATTTTCGTCGTGCAGATCAGCGATTGGCGAACCCCACGCTCGTTCGAGGACCGCTTGATACCAGGGCAGGGGGAGATCCCGCTGCCCGCATTCCTGCGCGCCGTCCGCGAGTCCGGGTTTACCGGGGCCTATTCCGTGGAAATCTTCTCGCGTGGCGTGCCGGATGCGCTCTGGGAGGCCGACTTGGAACAGGTCATCCGGGACAGCCGTGCAGGGATGGACCAGGCGTGGAAGGACTCTTGGGCGAGTGTGAAGGAACAAAGAGGATGATGCACGCGATCTCGGTCAGGAAAATGCTTTTGTTGGTTTTCTTTGCTTCGATGCTGCTGGGAACCGTTTTGCCCCACCTTCACGCTGCGGACCCGCCGCCGGAGCGAACCGCTCAAGTCAGCGTGGAATGGGGAGTGACGAAAGGGTACACAACACCGCTCCTGTTCGGGTCCAACGATTGGGCAGTCATCCAAAATCCTACAAGTACCCTTCGGGATGAGCGCTTCGCTCGGGGTTTGGCGCAAACGGGGATCAGCTTTTTGCGGCTGCACAATGCCGGCATGAGCGGTGCCTGGACGGACCACAAAGCAAAAACATGGGACACGGCGAAGATCAAGGCGGTCTATGATGCGCCGTACCTTCAGGGCAAGACGATCCTCCAGAACATCCCGACATGGCCGCCCTGGATGAAGACTAAGGACGGTCTGCTGTACCCCTCGGAGTACGACGCTTATGCAGCGTTCTGCGCCGACCTTGTGAGGATCGTCAATGTCCAGCACCATCACCACGTCAGGTACTGGGAGCCATTCAACGAAGAGGACGTCAACTACTTCAATCAGGGCAAATTCGATGACCTTTGCCTGCTTTACAACAAGGTCGCTGTTGCGATGAAGGCGGTTGACCCGACGATCAAAGTCGGTGGCCTCGCGTTTACCTGGGCTGATGAAACGAAGATGAAATCGTTTCTGAAAACCTGCGGCCCAAACATTGATTTCGTAAGCTGGCACCAGTATGCCGGTGACGGTCATGATTCGTCAGACAAGATCATGGCCGGCACAGCGGGTAACGATGGAAAACTCGCGTCCATTCATGCTTTGGTCGCTGGGTATTTTCCACACCGCCGCGTGCCGCTTATATGGGATGAGTACAGCCTGGCCTGGACTTATCAGTCTCCCGAGACCCGGCAGTGGAACAACATCGGTGCTGTGTGGATGGCCTCGGCGCTCAAACACATGGCGGATGCGGGCGTGGAGATGGCCAACCAGTGGAACCTGAAGGACAGATTTTATGGGTTGATGGATAATGATGATAATCTTCGTCCTGCGGCGACGGTTTACACCTGGGGAAATGCGTACTTGGTGGGCGCGGTGGCTGGGACGGCAAGTGATCAGCCTCTCGCCGAGGCTTTTGCGGTGCGGCAGGTGAACGGGAAGCGGTCCTTGCTTCTGATCAACAAAGCGGATGTCCCAACTCGGGTCACGGTCCGAATGAGTGGTCCCGGCTCCTGGCACCAGGGGCGTATGACAGTTCTGCGGCTCGATGGGAGTGGTCAGAGACAAGGGGAGCGATCAGTGGCGAATCTCCGAAGCGGAATCGTGCTTCCGCCTTACTCGCTGGCGCTGCTGCGGCGCTGAAAGATCACCTTCCGCGCTGCGGATATGGGGCAGGGAACAAACAAAGAAAAGGGAGCAAGCAAAGAGCAGAACGACGACACCGAGAGACGCGGGGACGCGGGAAAGCAGATGAACCATGAAACTAGACGACAAAGTAGCTATCATCACCGGCGCGGCGACCGGCATCGGGCAGGCCATCGCCATCACCATGGCGCGCGAGGGCGCGTCCGTTGTCGTGGACTACGTCGGCAAGCCCGGCACCGCCGATGACACCATCCACCAGATCGAAAGCGCCGGCGGCAAGGCCCTGGCGGTGGAGGCGGACGTGTCGCAGCCCGACCAGGTGGCGAACCTCATCGGGTCGGCGGTCAGCACCTTCGGCAAGCTGGACATCTTCGTCAACAACGCGGGCATCGAGTACAAGCACCCCATCACCGAGTTCCCCTTAGATCAGTGGAATAAGATTATCGCCGTCAATCTCACCGGCCCGTTCCTCTGCATCCAGGCCGCCGCCAAGCAGATGATAGCGCAGGGGGGAGCGGGGCGCATCATCAACATTTCCAGCGTCCACCAGGATTTGCCGATGCCGACTAATGCGCCGTACTGCGCTTCCAAGGGCGGCCTGCGGATGCTGATGCGGACAGTCGCCGTCGAACTCGGCCCGCATGGAATCACGGTCAACAACATCGGGCCGGGCGCGGTCTACACACCCATAGATGCCGATGTCCAGGCGAACCCCGAGATGGAGAAAGCGCTGATGGCCGAGATTCCCTTGGGCCGCTGGGGCCAGCCGGTCGAAATCGCGAACCTCGCCGTCTTCCTGGCCTCCGATGATGCCGCCTACATCACGGGAAGCACCTACTATATTGATGGCGGGATGCTGCGGCAGTCGGGGAGTTTGTAGAGTCCTCTCCCCGCCGCAAGCGGCGACCCTCCCCTCGGAGGGAAGGGGGGTAAAAGGGGGTCAGGCTTCTTTCCTTGGCGGCTTACCGTGACCGATGAGGCTTCCAAGGGGAGGTGCCCTGACCCCCACCACTCACCCTTTCCTTTGAGGGGAGGGTCGCCGCTTG
>JANLUQ010000004.1:0-4542 GCA_031363565.1 Armatimonadota bacterium
GGCATAGGAGGCCGACCCGGACCGCAGCAGGATAGCCTTGAAAGAGTATGATAATTGAAGACGGCCCGGCCACCCTGCCGAACGCGGTACAGGCTTATGTCGAGGAGAAAAAGATCACTGGCTACCTGCTGAGTGACACCCACCCGCAAGGCCGCTCCAAAGCCGTTTTCTTCCGCGCGTTCGGCTTTGTCCCGGCACAGTGGCAGGAACTGGCAGCCGCCTTGGTGGCGCAGGGGGCGGCAGGAACAGTCGTCAGCACGCTGGTCCTGCCGGACAGCACGCAGTATGCCGTGGAAGGGGAACTCTCCGCCCTGGACGGACGCGCCCCGCGCATCCGCACCGTCTGGGAAGTGAGGCCCGAAGACGCGCGCCCGCGCCTCATCACCGCCTACCCGAGATCCGAGCGGGCATGGACCTAGGCGGATGGGACGAGCAGAAGGAGAGAAAACAATGATGCTGGCCGAAAATGACCTCGTCGCCCTGCGGGCCGATCAGCCGGAACACCGCCTGCGGACCGGCGACACGGGCACCGTCGTTTCCACCCACCCCGCGACCCAATCTTACACGGTCGAGTTCATGACGTTGGGCGGGGAGACGCTGGCCCTGCTGACGCTCCCCGAGTCGAAGATCCGCCTGGTCGCCGCCGACGAGATCGCTCAGGCCCGCCCGCTGGCCGTTGCCGCCTAGGGGCGAAGGAAGGCGGTCCGGGCGGCGGAGTAAGTTCAGTATGAGAGCCAAAGCGTGTATATCCCATCGAGATCGTCCCGCCGCGATCGCAACAGAAAAGGCCCCGCCGTTTACGGCGGGGCCTTTCGTGTTTCTCTGCTATCCCTCGTAACCGTTGGGGTGCTTCTCGAACCAGTCGTAGGCGGTCCGCATCATGGTGGGAAGGTCGCCGTATTGGGGTTTCCAGCCTAGCTCTTTTTCGATCTTGGCGCTGGAGGCGACGAGTTCGGCGGGGTCGCCGGGGCGGCGGGGGGCTTCGGTAGCGGTGATGGGCTTGCCGGTGACCGAGCGGCCGGTCTCGATGACCTCGCGGACGGAGTAGCCCTTGCCGTTACCGAGGTTGTAGGCGTTGGTGGGGGCGCCGTTTTTCAGGGCTTCCAGCCCGAGGATATGGGCCTGGCCCAGATCGGAGACGTGGATGTAGTCGCGGACGCCGGTCCCGTCGGGCGTGGGGTAGTCGGTGCCGAACATCTTGATGTCCGGGCGGCGGCCCAGGGCGGCGAAGAGGGTCAGGGGGATCATGTGCGTCTCGGGCGTGTGGTCCTCGCCCAGTTCTCCCTCGGGGTCCGCGCCCGCCGCGCAGAAGTAGCGGAGCGAGATGCTCTTGATGCCGAAGGCGACGTCGTACCAGTGCAGGATATGCTCGGCATCGAGCTTGGTCTGGCCGTAGGGATTGGTCGGGAACTGCGGGTGGTTCTCGTCAATCGGGACGTACTTGGTCTCGCCGAAGGTGGCCGCCGAGGAGGAGAACAAAACGTGTTTGACGCCCTGCGCGTTCAGGGCATCGAGCAGGGTGAGCGTTTTGGTGATGTTGTTCTGGTAATACTTGACCGGATCGGCGACGCTGTCGGGGACCGAGGCGTAGGCGGCGAAGTGGATGACCGAGTCAATGTCGTTGTCTTTGATCGTGCTTGCGACCAGTCTGCCGTCGCCGATGTCTCCCTGAACCAGCTTCGCGCCGGGCAAGTAATCCAGGACTTGGCGATGGCCGAGTTCCAGGGTATCCAGGATGACGACATCGTAACCCTTTTTCAGCAGCAGCTTGGATGTGTGGCTGCCGATATAGCCGGCACCGCCGGTGACGAGGATCGCTCCCATGATGTGGTTGTGTTCTCCTTAAAGGTGTTTCACGGTGGAAAGTCTGTTCCAGGCCCCATTCTACCTGATGGGGCGCGCCCCTTTCTACTGCGTTTGCGATCTACTACGCTTGCGATCTATTGCGTTTGCGCTGTGATGGTCTAGTGTCGTGAGAACTTCACCGTCTCGATCACGGTCCCTGCCACGCTCCGGCCGTTCTTGAGGGCGGGGTCATAGGCCCAGTGGCTGACGGCCTCCAGGGCAGCGTCATCCAAAGTCTGGCTGCCGGAGGAGGTTAGGACAGTCGCCTCCGTCACATCGCCCTCCACGTCCACCGAGAGCCGCAGGCGGACTGATGCATCCGGGCTGTCCATGTCGGCGACCGCCGAGGGCATGGGGCTGTGGATAATTTGCGGCGGTGTATCGGCGAGAGCCTGAGTGTGTGCGGGTGGTGTTGGGGCATCCGCCGTCAGCCCCGTCACGGGGATGGCGCTCGGCGTGGTCTGTGCCGGGATCAATTTCTGGCGTATCCCAGTGGCGCGAATAATTGGCCGAGCGTGGGTGGGCGAGACCATTGGAGTGGGCGGCCTGGTCGCGTGGGACGGTTTGGGCATCTGGGTTACAGACGGAGTTCGTACCGTGTGTGCATAATCAAATAGGCGGTGAGGCACGGGCGTCACCTCGGCGATTTTTACCATGTCCTCAGTGTCTGCCGGAGGGATGGGATGGGGTGTGGCGGGACGCCAGCTGGCGGCGATCAGATGATGCTGCGTTCCCGGTCCAAGGGCCAGGCGATTGGGGGCGGCCAGAAGTGACTGGGCAGGAATTTGTGATACTGGGGAGGCCGCATAGGCAGGAGGGGGTGGTCGCCGGGTCACGAGCGGCAGGGCCGCCAGTGCAGCCAGGGCAATCGCGCCTATGCCGACCATGCCCAATCGGCCATTGCTCCTTTTTTGGAGTGCGGGCGCGTGAGGCTGAGGCAGTCCCATGACGAACTGCGTGGCGACCGAAGGCGCAGCGGCAGCGAGCGGTGCAGCTTGGCGCAGCGCCTGGGCGAAGGCATCGGCATCGGGATAGCGCGCACCGGGGTTCTTCGACAAGGCTTTCGTCAGGACGCGCTCCAGGCGGCGGTCCGGGACGGCGCGCAGATCGGGTGTGTGGCGCAGGATCTGCTGCATCACGGCGGGGATCGTCTCGCCCTCGAACGGCTTCACACCCGTCACCATCTCGGTCAGGGTGACGGCCAGCGAGAAGATATCCGTGCGCGCATCGAGCGGCTGCCCATTGATCTGTTCGGGGGACATATAGGCAGGCGACCCAACGATGGTGCCGTCCTGCGTCAGCCCTTGGTCGGCCAGGACGTGCGCGATGCCGAAGTCCATCAGCTTCGGCGTTGCCTCCGCCCCGATGCCCCTGGCGAGAAAAATGTTGTCGGGCTTAACGTCCCGGTGAATGATCCCCCGGCCATGTGCGTAGTGCAGGGCATCGGCGACGCGGGTGGCGATGGCGACGGCTTCCGCGACCGAGAGCGGTGCGGCGTGCAGGAGGCGTCGGCGCAGGGTTTCGCCCGGCAGGCACTCCATCGCGATGTATTGCCGCTCGTCGTCCGCCTGACCTACCTCATAGATGGCGACGATGTTCGGGTGCGAAAGGGCCGAGACCGCCTGCGCCTCGCGCCGGAAACGCGCGGCGAGGTCCACGCGCCGGTCCTCACTCAGCGTCTGCAAGAATGTCAGCACCTTCAGCGCGGTGACGCGCTGCCGCCGCAGGTCCGTCGCCTCGTAGACAATCGAGGAGAACCCGCGCCCCAGCTCTCGGTCCAATCGGTAGTGGCCAAGGAGGGGGTGCTCCAGTTCCATGCGCGTGTCCATTTCTCTGCCCGTATTTTTGCCTGTTCCAGTTTGGGGCGGAAAACCCCGAAGATTGTCCATGACAGCGCTTCCTCCCCGGATATTGATCGGTTCTGGTCTTTGAGACGAGCGAAGAGCGCATCCGGTTCCCATGGGTATTCATACCAGAAAAGGGTGGGGACGCCGAGAATAAATAAGGCATCACACCCTTTGGCATGAATCTTGCAAGGTTGTTCTCTGGCGGCCCGCTCCGCAGAGTGAACTACCCCCGACGTCAGGACATGCCGACAACAGACGAAAGCGCCCATTCGAGACCAGAGCCTATGAAAACGCCTCGCTACACTGAACCCGGCCTGGAAACCGCCTCTGTCGGTTTCCGGGATCACACTGTCGATTCACGCGCCCTGCCGGCCCCGCGCATCGGCGGCGATGCCCTGCTGCTGCGCGTCGTCTCCTCGCGCCGGGGAGGGATCAAGACGGCGCAGCGGATATTCGACATATTCTTTACAGCCCTAGGCCTACTGTTCCTCTGGCCCGTTTTTGGCCTTATCGCCCTCTGCATCAAAATGGACAGCCCCGGCCCCGTCCTGTTCAAGCAGAAGCGGGTCGGCCGGGACGGAGAAGAGTTCTGGTTCTACAAATTCCGCTCCATGGTCTCCGATGCCGAGTCCAAGCGACACTTGCTGGAGATGCACAACGAGCGCTCTGGGCCTGTCTTCAAGATGCGAAACGATCCCCGCATCACCCGCACCGGACGTATCTTGCGTAAGTTCTCCCTGGATGAGCTTCCCCAGCTTCTGAATGTCCTCAAAGGCGAGATGAGCCTCGTCGGGCCGCGCCCCGCACTCCCTAAAGAGACCGAAGCCTATACGTCCCGCCAGCGGCAGCG
>JANLUQ010000012.1:0-1876 GCA_031363565.1 Armatimonadota bacterium
GGAGCCGGAAGCGCCGATGAGGACGACGAGGGAGAGTTCGGGGATGATGATGTTCATAGATTGTAATATTGTAACTATAATGCTAAGACGAAATCATTGTAGGGGCGCCGCTTGCCGCGCCCTCTTTGTGCCGCCCTCGGCGCTCCGTGTCCGCTGTCTGGGGCTGGGCGAACTCGAAGAGGGCACGGGCGAAGGCGGCAAGGCGGTTCGCGTCCAGGTGTTCGATGACCTCCACCACGGCGGCAGCATCGCAGCCGTTCAGGCGGGCATCGCGGTAGATGAGCGAGTCTTGAACCAGCGTGATCCGCTCGCGCTGCATGAGAAGCAGCTAGTTCAGGCACAGCTTGTCCTGGGCCATTTCCAAACTCCAGCAAGACACGTCCATGCCGAGAATATCTGTGAACTGCCGATCGGCCAGCACCGTGTCGAGGGCGGGGACTGTCCCCAATCCCCCAACCGGATCCGCCCCGGCCTACTCATTGCAGAAGCGCCCGGCCGTGCCGCCGAGGCTGTCATCGGGGAGGTAAATGCTTCCTCGCCCTCGCCGACCGAGGCTTTGATGGTGACACTTGCGGGGAAACCGTCCGGCGCGTCGCGCACTGGGCCGCGCCGGGTCAGGTTCTGGCCACGTCTCCCAAGGGTTTCGGCATCGCCCAGCCGGACCGGGCCGTTCCAGGTGCGCGCCAGCGCGGCCTCCGCCGCCGCCACGAACTCAACGACTTCCGCCTCGCTGCTGCTCGTGCACTCTCCTCTTTTGGCGCATTGTACCACACCTCAGTTATCGCCCGGTTATCGCCCGCATGAGGTCCCTCCGCTAAAGCCTCCCGATGACCTGCCTGTTGACACCTCGCCCGAGGAGTGCTAAACTGCCCGCATGACCCTGCGAGAAGCCGTGCCCGATGATGCGGAAGAACTTGTCGCCTACCTCCACCGCCTGGACGATGAGCCGGACAGCATGCTGCCGCGCGCCCCCGGCGAGTTCCTGATGACGGCCGACCAGGAGCGGGCGCTGCTGTCGGAATATGCGGCCTCGGACAACTCGGTCTACTTCGTCGCCGAGGCGAACGGTCAGTTGGTGGGTAGCTTGCGCTGTACCGGCGGCAAGCGCCGGGCCACCCGCCACAACGCCGACTTTGGCATGTCGGTTGCGCAGGAGTGGCGGAATCGGGGCGTCGGCACGGCCTTGTTGGGCCGCCTCGTCGAGTGGGCTGAAGGCACCGACATCATCCGCCGCCTTGAGCTGGAAGTCTACGCTCACAACGAACCTGCCATCCACCTCTATCAGAAGTTCGGCTTTGTCGAGGAAGGGCGTCGTCAACGAGCATACTTTCAGCATGGCCGCTTTATTAATGGTATCCTGATGGCGCGGCTGCTCTAGAGGAAACAGTGGGGAAGTGTAACTAGGGGAAGCATATGGACCAATCAGCCTTGTATAGCGGCAAGTATGACGATCTGCTGATCAGCCACGCGATGGCGATTAAGGAAGCGGGTGAGAACCCCTCAAAGACCCGCTTGACTCATGCGCTGCGAGGCGAGGTAAAAGTGAGCCGCGTGGAAGCATTCAGGGCGGTTGACGACTTCTGCGAACGTGGCACACTCCAAACGCTTTTTGGCTCTGGCCCTTATGACGAGTGGCTGACATCGGAACTTGAGGTGGCGCGGAGGCTGAACCGTGGCCTCAACGGGACTGCACTCGCGAAGCGGCTACAGCAGGCGCATCCAGCACTCCAAGCGGACACGAGCCGCCACCGTCTGCTGGGTCTTGCAAGCGCCATCGACATCGTTGATGACTACCTCGCGCGCTATGGACTTCCCGCGGTGCTCGGTCCATACCCACTCAGTGGGATCGTAATCATTGTCCTGACGGAAGCGCTGT
>JANLUQ010000043.1:0-7087 GCA_031363565.1 Armatimonadota bacterium
TGAGTGGTGGAGGGGATGACCGTTCTGTCATCAGGCATTCCGGCCAAGGAAGGCCCCAATGTTACCATTTCAACCCCCTTTCGCCCACCCTTCCCTGGCGCAGCTGTTCAGTGCGCTATGGAGGCACGACTAGCACCACCCGACCCGAGGGGAGGGGCGCGACTTGTCGCGGGGAGAGGACCAGGAGGAATCCCCCGCCTCCTCCCCGAACTTCCCCCGCATGGCAACAACACTAGAAACCACAGACTTTGAGGGCTGGGACAGCGTCCGCCTCAGCAACGGTGACGCCGAAGTCGTCGTTACCACGGCGATCGGGCCGCGCATCATTCGATACGGCTTCGTGGGCGGGCCGAACGCCTTCCATGTCATCCCTGAGACGCGCGGGCAGACCAGTGGGGCCGGATGGACCCCTTACGGCGGGCATCGGCTCTGGCACGCGCCGGAGGTCAGCCCGCGCTCCTACCACCCCGACAACGAACCCTACCCGATCCCGATGCTGGACGGTGACACACTCAGCATCGCCTACGGGACCGAGAGCACCACGGGGATCGCCAAGGAGATGCGGGTGACGCTGGCGGCATCAGGGCCGGCGGCGCGCGTCGAGCATGTCCTGACCAACCACAACGTCTGGCCGGTCACACTGGCGCCCTGGGCCTTGAGCATCGTCGCGGGCGGCGGGCGGGTCGTGCTGCCGCAGGAGCCGTTCGTCTCGCACGATGATGATCTTGCCCCCGCTCGGCCTCTGGTCTTGTGGAAATTTACCGACATGGCCGACCCGCGCTGGCGCTGGGGGACCAAATACCTGTCTCTGCGGCAAGTGGACGAGGTCGCGCATGCGCAGAAAGTCGGCCTCTACAATGCCCTGGGGTGGGGGGCACACCTGACCGATGAGCAGGCGTTCATCATCCACGTCCAGCCTGCCTCCGGCGGCCCCGCCGCGCTGACGGACATGGGCAGCAACTTCGAGACGTTCACCAAGGCCGCCTTCCAGGAGCTGGAAACGCTCGGCCCGCTCACCACATTGGAACCGGGCCAGTCGGTGACGCACACGGAACAGTGGTTCCTGGCGAAGACTGGATCAATCGCCGATACCGACGAGGCCCTGGACGCCTCCCTCCTGCCGCTTGTGCAGGCTGCCCAGGCGCAGACGCTCGGCGGCTGACACGCGAACAAGAAAAGGCCCCACGGTTTGCAAACCGTGGGGCCTTTTCGATGACTTTTAAGGAGCTACTGACCGCCGCTGGGACTGCCTGACGAGGGCATCGTGGCCGTGGTCGGTCCCGCCAGGGCCGGTGCCCCCTGCACAACGGTCGGCGCAGGGGAGGCAGGGGCGCTGACGGTGATTGCAGGCGCTGGTTTCTGGTGGTCGTTATACAGGGCGACGCCGATGAAGACGGCTGCGGTCACCAGGATCAGGACGATGACGAGCGTGCCCCAGATGGCATTATCGGTGCTGGTATCGGTGTTCGAGTTTGTGCTGACACTCATGAGGGCATGTGCTCCCGGCGATCTAGGATGGTCTGATTATACCACAGACCGACGCATTTGAACCGGCCGGGAGACAAGCCGCCTCAGCGGAAGAAGGTGGAGAAGCCCAGGATCAGGTTGGATGTCCCCGACGAGTGGCGGGCGGCGCGATAGTTCGCCTCCACATTGAGAGCGATGCTCGGATTGAAAAAGTACTTGACACCGCCCTGTGCGCCGACCGAGGCGCTGTCGTCATGGACATGCGAATAGCCGGCAAACACGCCGAGGTATGGCAGAAGCGGGTTGTCGGCCCCACTCGCGAAGTAGTAGTCCGCGAATGCCCCCACCGAGGATGCCGTGGTGGAATGGCTGGCTCCCGAAATCGCCGCGACGCCGCCGAACTCCACGGTCGGCGCGATGAACACGCCGTAGCTGCCCTGCACGGCATACGGCTTGTCGCCGTTGAAGGAGTAGTTGGCGGCGACACCGACCTCCTTCGTCCCCGCCGTCGGCAGCAGGGTGTCCGGCGGCGTCAACTGTGCCCGAGCCATCGGCGGAGTGGCCAGGAAAGAAGCGGATAAAACCGCCCCGAGGGCGCAGGTGCCCAGCGTCTTGGAAAGTGGCATGGTGGTTGTCTCCTTCAGTGGGTCATAGCCTCCCGGAGTGAGGTAGTTTGGGAAACTCCGGGCTTGGCTGCGACATTCTTACCCAAATCGGGCGAACTTAAACATAGGCAAAGGCGGAAGCCGCAAGCGTCTTTGAAGGCGCTTTGGAGTATACTCGTTCCTGAGACACCGGAAGACGTCGCCCTGCCGCGAAAGGAACAATCATGCTCAAACTAGCCCCCCTCTATATTCTGGCACTGCTCCTCTGTCCCGCCGTCGCCCAGGCCGCCCCCAAGCGTGTCCCGCCCCGGCCCACCCTGGCCGCCGAGAAGTTCACCTTCGTCGCTTACGGCGATACGCGCTCCGACCCAATCGCCCACAAGAGGGTCATCCAGGAGATCGTCGGCCTGCACCCCGAGTTCGTCCTGCAAAGCGGCGACCTGGTCTCCGATGGTCATAACCCAAAGCAATGGACGCAGTTTGAACAGATCACCGAGCCGCTGCGCGATGCCCATATCGCCTACTATCCCGCGCGCGGCAACCATGACCTCGGCACCTTCTACCCCCACTATGTCCCAAGCACGTTCGACTCGGGCGATAAGGTTAGCCGCCTGTACTATGCCTTTACCCGGCACCATAACCGGTTCATCATCGTGGACAGCATGGAGCCTTATGAGCCGGGCAGCACTCAATATGTCTGGCTTGAGCGTGAGCTGGCCCGCTCGAAAACCGCCGTCAGCACCTTCGTCATGTTCCACGAGGGGCCGTTCTCCGTCGGCCCGCATGGGCCGACATTGGAAGCGCAGAAATACCTGCACCCACTGTTCGTGAAGTACCACCCCCGCGCCGTCTTCTGCGGCCACGACCACCTATACTACCGGACGACCCGCGACGGCGTCACCTACATCGTTACCGGCGGCGGCGGCGCTCCGCCCTACCGACCCGAGAACGCGCAGGTCGCCATCCCCGGCGATGTCTTCCAGAAGGACGTGGACAGCCTGGGCCGCCCCCTCAGCGATGCCCAGTATGATGCCTTGATCTACCACGCGATCCGCTGCGAGGTGGACGGCCCGCGCATGACGGCGACCGTGATCCGTCCCGACGGCAGTGTCATTGATAAGTTCACGCTGGGGCCGAAGTGAGAGATGGAGCGATGATATCTTGGGGCTTTAGAGTGTGTATAAGAGGAGCGGGCGACTTCAGTCGCCCGCTCGCAGTTTATGTACACGCTTACCTACCGGCAGATTGCCGCATATTTCGGGGTTTCTTGCAGCACGATCTCTAACACAATGAATGGCATCGCCGGGCTGCTTGGATTACAAGTCAACCGCCTCTCAGAGCAGGAAAACACCAAGATACTGATGATGCTGGAAGCGATCGTCCATCACCTCGACATCCCCGGCGGTGATCCAGAGGTCTCGGTACTGGCCGAATCCACCGAACCGGAGCGACTGGTGAGGCAGATCGACAAGGTGATTGAAAAGGAAGCGCAGTTGAAGACGATGGATAATGGCGATGAACCATAGAGATTATAAGAAAAATGGAAACTGCAAGAGAAAGAGAAAGCCTTGACCGTTCCCACCGAAGCGCTGCCGGAGCATGTCAGCCAGCATGTGGATACCGTCGCCGCCCTGCACGCGCGGGCGGAAAGCGGCGTCAGCATCTACCAAAGGGTGGTGGAAGCCGTCACTGCCAACCTGGGCCGACCGCTGTTCCTGAACCTCACCCTGACTGCCCTTGCCCTCTGGATGCTCGCCAACGTCCTCCCCAAGCGTTTTGGCATACCCCCGTTCGATCCGTTCCCTTTCCCTCTACTGTCCGGGACCGTCAGCACGGGCGGGCTGCTGCTGGCGATCGTCATCTTGATTACGCAGAACCGGCAGGCGCGGGCTGCCGAGCGGCGGGCACAGCTTGACCTACAGGTCGGCCTTCTGACCGAGCAGAAGATCGCCAAGCTGATCGCGCTCGTGGAGGAGCTGCGCCGCGACATACCCTCCGTTCGGGACCGCCTGGACCCCGAGGCGGCGGCGATGTCGGAGGCGACCGACCCGCACGCCATCCTGGACGCCCTGGAGGAGAAGCTGGATGAGGCGACGGTATTAGTGGAGGAGGCGCAGGAGCAGGTGTGAGCGGAGGCGCTAATGCGCCGCCTGAAACGCCCGCGCCAGAGGCTCGTTCTCGGCCAGGTTCTGCGAGCGGACCTGCGCGCTTTTGAGGATCAGCTCGGCCTCCGTGTCACGGTACGGGTCCAGCTTGATAACCGGTTTCGCATTGCCGACCAGGCTCCAGAGCGTCAAACCGCCCGGCCCGCCGAAGATGACCTTGTAGGTCCACTGCGACCAGGAGATGCCTTCGGCATCCATCGTCTTGATCAGCGCCGCTTCGGTCTCGGGTGTCCCGCCCGGTTCCAGACCGAACTCGCCGACATAGAACGGAACCGAGCGGCGCTGCCGCTCCTTGTCCACGGACGCAAGGTAGGCGGCGGACCCCTTCGCCTGGTCCTCCGCCGACTTCGCCCCGAACTGGTAGTAATGGGAGCTGTAGACGACGTTCGTCCAGCCGCAGGGACCGGGAAAAGGCATCCACTGGATGCCCGTATAGCCGTCCTCAATAAAGATCAGGTGCGTGAGGTCCGCCGCACGGACCGCCCGGTACAGCCGGTCCGTCACCACATAGAGCGTGTCCGAGCCGGGCGTTCCCATCGGCTCATTCACCAGGTCATAACCGGCTACGGCGGGGTTGTCTCGGTAGCGGCGGGCGACCTGAGTCCAGACCGCCTCGGCGCGGGTGACATTCGCCGGGTCCTTGAAGAACTCGTTGCGCCCTGCCTCGCCCGTGTGGTCCTGGTCGCTCTGACTTCCAGGAGCGCCGTGCATGTCCAGGATGACATAGATGCCGCGCGCCCCCGCCCAGGCGATGGCCTGGTCTATCTGCTTCAGGGTCGCCGGCTCGGCGATCTGGCTTGCCAGGAACGGCAGGCGGACGCAGTTCAGCCCCGCCGCATGGATGCGGTCGAAGTCCGACTCGTTCAGCCACGCCTGCCGGAACGCTGCCTGCACCCGCACTGCACCCGCCGCGCCGAAACGCTTTTCCAGCACCGCCGTCAGCGAAACGTGGTCTTTGATGGGCGGCAGGCCTGACCCCTCCGGTGGCTTGGTCTGGAACGGCATCATCCACGGCACCTCGACGAGCCAGCCGCCCAGGTTGATACCGCGCAAAACGACGGCCCGCCCCTGCGTGTCCATGATCTGAACGCCCTGCGCGTGTAGGCGGGGGAGGGGAACGGCGAAGGCAGGCATGGTGAGGAGAAGCAGAAAGATGACGGAGAGAAAGCGCATAGGGCAGTATTGCATAGCGTGATTATAGAGGATACCGCTCCTATTGTCAACTTTCTCACCGCGCTTTGGCCTCCCGCGCCGCCGTGTCAACCAGACCGGCGAGTGGGTGGTCGCCCCGCGTGGCCTCCTCGTCCGCGAAGTCCAGGACGAACCCACCCCAGGCGCTCCTGCCGCCCGCCATCTTCCCCCCAAGATCCGCCTGGAGCGCGCGGGCCAGCGCATCGGTGTCGGCAGAGTTTTGGACCTGCGCGCGCAGCAGGACGATCCGGCCTTGCTTGGCGGCCACGGTGGCAGTTTGCTCTGGCTTTGGGTAAGGCACACCGGCGAACAGAGGCCGTAGGGGCGGCGGGAGCTGGCGGGGGTCGTCCCAGCTTGCCAGCCAGGTGGCACTGTCCGTGCTCTGCTCCATCAGGATGGGCCGCGCGGACATCGGAGGTGTCAGCGCCTGACGCATCCCGCCCAGCAGGGCGGCATTGGCCCCTGCCCGCGCCTTGTCCCACAGCACAGGCAATGATTTGTCCGCCGCCGCATCCTCAAACAGGGGCAGGCTGACGTCGCCCTTCAGGGACAACTGCGGCGTGATGTCCAAAGGGTCAGAATGAGCGAAGCGCAGGAAGGCCAGGCGCATCGCGGGCGTGTAGCCCAAACCGTCACCCGCCTCGGCGTCCTCCCAGATGAACCCAGCCAGGCCGGGCCGGGCGGATAGCCCTTGCACCAATGTGGTCAGACTGCCGCGCACCGCCTCCGCCGCCGGGCTGACCAGGACCGGGGACGGCACGAACACGACCGGCTTGCCCGCGTCGTCGTAATCCGCCCTCTGCGCCCGGTCGTGGGCGTGGACGGCTATTTCCTTGCTTGTCTCGCCCTCGATAGAGAGGTCGCAGGCGCTTTCGGGCGGCGCATCCCCCCAGGGCAGGAGGCTCAGGTCGGCATACACAGCGATCCCTGTCCCTGCCGTCTGCCCCAGCCGGATGCGGACGCCGCCAATCTGGTCGGAAACGTCGCGCGTATCCGTGCGCTGGTCATCGGGCAGCTTCGCCATCTCGGGGTCCTGTGAGGCGACCCACAGCCGACCCCGCCGGAACAGGGCGTGGAACAAGGTCTGTTGCGTCCTATCCGTCAGGTCTGCCAGCCCCAGGCCGCGCTCCGAGGTCAGCGCCGCCCACTGCCCATCGTCCAGGCTCGCCGCCAGCATTCTAAATGCAATGAGATAGGGGAGGTCGGCCGACATGTCCGGCGGCGTGGGGTCCTCGTTCAGCACGATCCGCGAGGCCGGGGCGACGGCGGTGACGACGCCGAACGCCTGTGCCTCCTCCCCGAACGCCGCCGCCAGGGCGCCCAGATCTGCGCCGTCTCCGTGCGGCCCCTCCGTGCCCACCGGCAGCGTCACCTTATCTGCCCCGACCGCCAGCAGGATACCTTGAGTGGGCGGCGGCAAGGATGCCAGCGCCCTAGCGAGCGTCAGTAGGGCAGGCGCAGGCGGCTTTGTCTGCGCCCTGGCAGGTCCGACTAGCAGCAGGAACGGCAGGAGCGCCAGCAGCGCGCAGGAGCCGCCCCGTCTTCTTGCTGGTTGCTTAGTTCGCATGAACACAGTATACGGCATATCTTCTAGTAACGGGCGGTGCAGAGATGGGCAAGAGGAATTTATCCCCGCGCCTATCTCTGCGTAACATCAGT
>JANLUQ010000065.1:0-3341 GCA_031363565.1 Armatimonadota bacterium
GCGCGGGCATACCGCCGTAGCAGTTCCACCAAGTTCATGGCTATCGTCTGGTGATCCCACGTTGCTCCCGGCATGATGAGTCGCACTCCATTGACCATGTCGTATCGTCCCTGCACTTCCGGCTCTGCCATGTACGCCTCATAGGTGAGCGTCGCGGCGGGCGCTTCGGTCATCATCGCCATCGGGTTTCCTCCTCAACGATCCAAGTGTGACACTACTCCTTTTGGTCTGCAAAAGGCCTGCTCGCCCACATCTTCAGCTCATAACCCTTACAAACAATCTCGAAAGTATCATCATAAGTTCCAAAATGGTAATGCTTGTGGTCCTGTGTGACTTTACCGCCTAATTCTGCAACCCAATGTGAGTTTATGATCTCGTCAAAGCTGCTACAGTCTCCCATAACCTCGCTCATGGGATCAAGAGGATAGAGCGAGTCGAACTCAATCATCTTCAAGGCGAGAACGTCCGAGAAGGTCAGTTTGTAAAAGATGTGATCATTTGTTGGTACGGATGCCAGATGACCATTAAAACTGCCTTCGAGAATAAGATCGCCTCCATCGTAAAACAGGCAGTTCAAAGAAATCGCGTCTCGTCCCACTAAAACTCCGATCCCCGTCTCAATGGCTCTAAAGTGTTGTTCTCCTATGGGCATAACTCCTATTTCCGCAAGGCTAGTCGCTTCTCCTGCCGGTTCGCTGATTGAGGTACAACAGCCCCATGAACAGCACGGAAGCACAGGCGCAGCAGGAAGTCGCACAAGTCGTTCGCATCGTAGAGGAGTTGACGAGCCTTCCGTCGCGGTGGAGCGGGCAAGTAGAGTTGGTGCCGGGCGCGCAATATCGGGGACAAAAGTCTTTCTCCTGTCATATCTCCATCCGGGCGAGCCTCGCGCAGGACGAGTCCCGCTGGATGACCTTCATCCACGAGGCGCTTCATTCGGTCTCGGCAGGGTTTGTCGGGGAAGATTACCGCCGCGCGCGGGGCTGGGAAGAGGGCGTTGCCGAGCAGTTGCAGCGGCTATTCCGGGCGGAAGTGCTGGACCGATTGGGCGCTCATATGGAGGAGGCCGTCTTCACCTCCATCTGTTTGTAAAGGCGCTCGGCGTGGCTCGGGAGGATCTCAGAACTGTCTGGACTGTGCCACTACCTTTGATTTTAGTATTGGCCTCGACAGGCACTGGACGCCGATCGAACCCGCAGAGGGCTATCGCACTCGATTCGGGGGCATACCGACGAACGTCTGGGCATAGCGCATGACCCGCATGAAAAATAGCCCTGGGGCACACTGGCCAGAAGGAGGAAGATGCACATCCCTAATGGAATAGCCGTGATATCAAGCCTCCTTAGTGAAAGACCATCCTGCAAGGACGTATCCGAGGGTTATCATAATGAAGAAGACGCTCCGGTCCGGATTGTTCCGCCCCAACGCGAATCTCGCGCAAATCTGCGCTGGGGCCGCGCTTTTCCTCACGATGAGCGGGCTTTCACCAGCGCCGGTGCACGCGCAGCAACCGGCAGATCCTCTGTCAAGCTCCTTTGTCCATCCTCCTGCTTCCGCGAAGCCGCAGGTCTGGTGGCATTGGGTGAACGGCAACGTCTCGAAGCCGGGGATCACTGCTGACCTCGAAGCGATGAAGAGCGCGGGGATCGGCGGCGGCACCATTTGCAGCCTCGGAGACTATGCCCCCGAAGGTCCGGCCCATTTCAACTCCGACCTTTGGTGGGACGACATCAAGTTTGCTATGAGCGAGGCCGGACGGCTCGGATTGGAACTTGGGGTTGAGAACTGCGAGGGCTGGAGTTCAAGTGGCGGTCCCTGGGTCAAGCCGGAAGACGCGATGAAGATGCTGGTCTGGAGCGAAGCCCACGTCACTGGTGCCGCACAGACCACGATCCACCTGCCCCAGCCGCCTACTCGCCACGGCTTCTACCGCGACACCACTGTCGTGGCGTTCCCGGCGATCGCCACCGAGGCCGGTTCGTCCCTGGCCGACATCACGCCCAAACTCATGGCCTCCGGCAAACCCGTCGATACATCCTTCCTGTTTGCCGGCGACGCGGCCCGGTCCGTCGCGATCCCTGGGGGGATGGGTGTCAGCGCGGGGCTGACCATCGACTGCGGGGCGCCGTTCACCGCTGCTGCGCTCCGGTTTTCCCATGGGGCCGTTTTTTCCGGCGGCCGCACGGAGCTGGATTCTTCGGATGACGGCGTGACATGGAAGAAGATTGCGGACATTGGGACGCCGGGTGACAGCATCGATTGGCTGGGTCATATGACCTTTGCACCAGTGACGGCCCGCTACTTCCGTGTTCTCTTCAAAGACGGGGCCGGACGATCCATTGATACCGACCTCGCCATGCTGAACCTGCTCGGCCCCGGCCCATCCAGAGGGGACGTGGTCCACACTGCCGACGCCGTGGACCTGTCGTCGCGGATGCGTCCCGACGGCACCCTGGCATGGACGCCGCCCGCCGGACGCTGGACCGTCGTCCGCTTTGGCTATACGGATATTGGGGCCGTCAACCATCCGGCCTCCAAGTACGGCATTGGGCTGGAATGCGACAAACTCAGCCGGGTGGCTCTGGAGCACCACTTTGCGGGCTTCGTCGACCGCGTCATCGCGACCGGTGCGTCCGTCCCCGGTCAGGCGCTCCAGTGGTCGTTCATCGACAGTTACGAGACCGGCCCGCAGAACTGGACCGACGACTTCCCCGCGCAGTTCAAGACGCGCACCGGCTACGCCATCACGCCCTGGCTGATCGCCTTCACCGGCCGCACCGTCGAGTCGCCCGATCGGACGAACCGCTTCCAGTATGACTTCACGCGCACCATTTCCGACCTCTGGGACAGCAACTATTGGGGCTATTTCGGGGACCTTCTGCACAAACACGGCTTGAAGTCGCAGATCGAGGCCTACGGGAACGGGACGTTCGACACGGTCCGTTCGGCCGGGCTTTCGGACATGGCGATGAGCGAGTTCTGGTATCCAGGGACGGGAGACGCCCGTCTGGCGAAGCAGGCGGCCTCCGCCGCCCACATCTACGGCATTACCTTGGTCGGCGCGGAGGCATTCACGGCAGGCGGTGACTATTTCGACGCCACGCCCTGGAAGATGAAGCGCGAGGGCGACAACATCATGGCGGCCGGGGTGAACCGCTTCTACTTCCACTCCGGTGCACACCAACCCGGGACCGATGGGCGCGCCCCTGGGATGACCTGGGACTTCGGCATATTCCAGAATCGCAACAATACCTGGTACGAGACCGGGAAAGACTACTTTACCTACCTCACGCGCTGCGAGTCCCTGCTGCAGCAGGGGCACTTCGTCGGCGACATCCTCG
>JANLUQ010000070.1:0-3327 GCA_031363565.1 Armatimonadota bacterium
CACCGCCGCCTGCCCCGCGACCTGGACCTGGTCGCCATCAATCACCCCGCGCGGCGCGTAGAACAGGTCGCGCATCGCCCCATGATAGAGGTAGGTTCCTTCATTCTTGCGGACGAGGCCAACGCCTCGGACAGCCAGGGCCGCATCAGCGTTTGCTGTGTCGCCGCCGCCATCTAAAGCGCCCAGAAATCGCCGGGCAGCGGCATGAAGGCTGAGAGCATTCCAGCCGCCTGGCGTGGCCTGGACAACAATCGTTATGCTCTTGCCAACCGGCGCGGCAGCCAGGATAATCTTGTTCGTGTCGGTCGCGGCATCATAGGCAGCCGTGAGCGGCTTGCCGTTCAGCGTCGCCTTCGTCGCCCGCATCGTATCTGGCAGCTCGATGACGACAGCCCGCCGGGCGGGCTGCCCGGCCCAGCGCCCGCGCGTCGCGCCCACGGTGACGGTCACGGTGTTCCCTTGCCGCGTGTAGGAGAGCGGCGTGGTCGCAGACAACCCGCGCGCATAGGCTGTGGTCACGCCGTCGTCTTCGTAGAGCGTGGAGCGGCCCGTTTGGCCGTCCGCGCCGGGGTAGCAGCGGACCCGAAGCGTGTTCAGAGGCGCGGTGCCCATACGCGGTGTATACGGCTGCATCGGAATGGGGATGCCGCCCCGGACGTACAGCGGGAACTCGTTGATGTCGGCGGCGACGAGCGCGTCCGTGTTCCCCGTGTACCGCTCGCCGGTGAAGTAGTTGTACCAGGACCCGGAGGGGAACCAGACCGTCTGCGCGGCGACGCGGCCCGGCCCAACCCCCGCCGTCACGATGGGGGCGGCTAATAGGTTATCGCCCAGCAGGTACTCCTGGGCATTGTGGTAGGCGTTCTCCACGCGTGGGTTGTCGAAGTAGAGGGGCCGGTCGAGCGGGACGGTCTCGCGGGCGGACTGGGCGGCGCTGGTGTAAATGTAAGGGAACAGCTCAGAGCGCAGATGCGACGAGGCGCGCATGGAGTTTTCGGCCCAGGACGGGTAGTTCCAGGGGCGTCGGTCCGTCTGGGCATCGCGCGTGGAGTGCGAGCGCAGGACAGGGCTGGTCGCACCGAACTGGCACCAGCGGGCATAGGACTCTTCGTTGCGCCCGCCCATATGACCGCCGATGTCGTGGGACCAGAAGAAGCAGCCGACGTTGCCAGCCGTGGATGTGAACGGCACCTCGAAGGCGAGCATCGGAAAGCCCGTATTGGCGTCCCCGGAGAAATGGATCGGGTGCCGGTGGTCGCCCCACCCCGCCCAGCGGGAGAAGGACAGGCCGCGCTGCCCGTTCTGGGCGGTGTGGTCATACAGGAGGGTATTCAGCCAGAACAGGTTGGTCAGGTCGGGGACGGCGCGCGTGTTCGGGTCCTGCTGCCAGTCCAGCCACCAGAAGTCTACCCCGTCTTTCTCCAGGGGCGCGAAGACGGTGGAGAACAGGGCGTCCATGTACGTCTTGGAACCGGCATCGAAAGGCAGCGTTTGCTTTGCGGCGGGGTCTGCCCCCATGCTCTGCATGAAGGCGGCGTAGCGGTCCTCGTGCGGGGCGACGCCATCGGCGGGATGCAGGTTCAAAGTGACATGCAGGCCCTGAGAATGGAGCCAGGGCAGGAGGGCCTCGGCGTCGGGGAGCAGCTTGCGGTTCCAGGACCAGCCGGTCCAGCCGTCTTCGTGCCAGTCCATGTCCAGCACCATGTTGTCTAAAGGGAAACCATGCTGCCCGTACTCGCGGACGATCTGGCGATAATCATCCGAGGAGAATGGCCAGTAGCGCGAGTACCACACGCCCAGCGCGTATTTGCGCGGCAGGGGGACCGGGCCGCCGACGGCGGTGAGCGATTTCAGGGCAGCGCGGTAGTCGTCGCCGTAGCCGAATAGATACCAGTCAGTCCCCGCCGTTTGGGGGCGCGACTGCACCCAACCGGCGGTCAGGAGCGGCGAGCGCGAGTCGTCCAGCAGATACCAGCCGTCGCGTGACAGGACGCCCTGGCCCAGATCGAACGGCCCAACCACACCGTCCAATGTACGCGCCGTGCCGCCGAGGTTGCCGAGGCTGACGGCGCCGGGCGCCCAGAGGGCGGGCTGCGCGCCTTTCCGAATCTTGGCCCGCAGGTTCGAGCCGGAAAACGACAGGCCATCAGGCGTGTAGGTCAGCCGGATCGCGCCGGTGTCAATCACCGTTGCCCCACCGGCCCGGGCCAGTCGGAAGCCGTCAAAGTGGGCGGCGCGGTTGACCGCGAACAGGGAGGGAGCGTCCATGAACGCGCCGCCGGGCGCATATTCCAGGCGGATGCACTGAGGCGTGATGACCGTGAAGCGGGCCGAGCCGACGACGACCGGGTTCTGGACGGCTTGCGAGGGCCGGAGGCCACTCGATAGCAGAAGCGCCAAGGCGGTCAGAAGGAAAAGTAGGTGGCGCATCAGCGCGCTGGGAAGAGGTTTGGAATAGGTCATGGGGAGCCTCGAGCGGTGTGAGAGCATTGCTGAATCGCTGTTCGCCGCTGAGTGCGGTTTCTCCTGCTGTCCAAGGCGGACGGTCAGGGTCATTCAGTTTTCAGCCCCCGGCTTCCCGCCTCGGGTGACCCGAAGGGATGCTTCGTAGGGGCGCCGCTTGCCGCGCCCTTTTTTCGAATCTGCGCCTCCTTTGCCGCGCCGGCGTAGAAGAAGAAGCAGGAGGGGAAGGAGGGCGCTGCAAGCAGCGCCCCGACAGTCGAGGACTCAGCCTTTCTTGCGGGCACTAGGACGCACCAGGCGGCGGACGGCCAGCACGGCAACGTCATCGTGGAACTGGCCTCGGCAGAAGGCCGAGACGCGGCGCAGGAGGGCAGCAACGAGGCGGTGCGGCGCGAGGGGCGCGACGCGAACGAACAGGGCCTTCAGCCGGTCCAGACCCAGCCATTCCTGCCGGGATTGGGGCGGGCGGGCATCCGAGACGCCGTCCGTATAGAGGAGCAGGGTGCCGCCGGGGGGCAGAGTCGCCTCGTGCTCCTCGAAGCGGGCCATCGCGGGTGGGAACGCGCCGACCGGCGGCCCGGTCCCGACCAGCTCCTCTACGGCCTCGGGGCCGCGCGTCCCGGCAGCGGCGATCAGGGCCGGCTCGTGGCCGCCACTGGCATAGGTCAGCCGTCCGGTCCCGGCTTCAAGCCTACCGACGAAGACGGTGCCGAAGCCCTCGACATGGGGGTCCGGCTCGATCATAGCATTGACGGCGGACAGGGTCGCGGCGGGCGAAAGGCCGACCGTGATGCAGTCGGAGATCAAAGCGCGCATGTGCTCAGCCTGGAGTGCCTGCTCCGGCCCATGCCCCGCCACGTCGCC
>JANLUQ010000078.1:0-3851 GCA_031363565.1 Armatimonadota bacterium
CCAGACCCCGGCGAGGTCATCGAAGACGACCGGATCAAGATCGCCATCATCGGCCGGCCCAATGTCGGCAAATCGTCGCTGCTGAACTCCATTTTGGGCGAAGAGCGCGCCATCGTCTCGCCGATTGCCGGCACGACGCGTGACTCCGTTGACACAGCCTTCACTTTCCATGCCGCCGGCGGGGACCGCGAGGTCGTGCTGATTGACACAGCGGGCATCCGGCGGGCGGGCAAGATCCAGGGCAGTGTCGAGTACTACACCGTCCTGCGCGCTATGCGGGCCATCGAAAGGGCCGATGTGGTGATGCTGGTCGTGGATGGTCACGACGGCGTAACCGACGGCGACAAGCGGGTCGGCGGCTATGCCCATGAGGCGGGCCGGGCAGGCATCATCGTGGTCAACAAGTGGGATATTGGGCGCAAAGATGTCTTGGAGGAGATGCCGGGGCAGAACCCAATGACCGTCTTCTCCGCCGAGCTGCGCGACGGTATGCACTTCATGGCCTATGCCCCGCTGGCCTTCACTAGCGCCCTCACCGGCAAGGGCGTCACCGCCGCAGTCGAGGCCGCTCTAGACGCCGCCGAGGCGCATTCCATGCGTATCCCGACCGGCGAGCTGAACCGGATCGTCCGGGACGCCGTGGATGCCCATCCTTATAACGACAAGGGCAAGTCGCTCAAGGTCAAGTACGCGACCATGCCCACCGTCAAGCCGCCCACCATCATCTTATTCGTCAACGACCCCGAGCTGATGCACTTCTCGTACCTGCGCTACCTCGAGAACCGCATCCGCGAGTCGTATGCCTTCGAGGGAACGCCGCTGCGCCTCCAGGTCCGCAAGGCGGCCAAAGACAAAGAAAAGGAAAGCTGATTTGACCGAGATCGCGCGGATGCGCTTCATGAGCAGCCAGAAACCCTCCGAGCGGGGAATGCTGCTTCTGCGCGATGACGGCACCCTCCAGGTACAGCCCACCGAGGAGCTGCGTGACGAGATGGCGCGGCTGGAGGAGATCGCCCTGGACCGCGCCCGGACGTTCGGGACGCAGCTGGGCGTCGGTCTCCTGATCGCTGGCGCGCTGGCTGTGGGGGCGGGCTGGGTCGTCGGGCGCGTCTTCGGCAAGCTGGGGCACACCCTGAGCGCACCGCGCCCCGTGGATGCTGTTCTTCTCACGCACGATGAGGGTGGCAGTGTCCACCTGACTCTGCGCGGGGCGAACCGGCTGCAGATCATTCGCATGGGCTGGAACCCGGACGAGGTATTGCAAGGTGAGGCTGAGGACTTCGTGGCGAAGTTCGACGCCCTGCGCCGGAAGCCGGAGTAAACGATGGAGTCTCGACCGTTCACCGGCATCAAGGCAGGGCGAACGCATTCACAGAAAGGGCGAACACAAGGTTCGCCCCTACGGACGCTGTTCGGAATTCTTCTCGCCCTCAGCCTGCTGCTCCCCCGCCCCGCCCGTGCTGACGGCCCCGGCTCCTTCTTCCTGCACGACGGCGATACGGTCGTCTTCTATGGCGACTCGATCACCGAGCAGCAGAACTACGGACGGGACATCGAGACCTATGTGCTCACGCGCTATCCGGCCTGGCACGTCAAGTTCATCAATTCCGGCTGGACCAGCGACCTGGTTTCGGGCGGCAAGGGCGGGTCGGTAGAAACGCGGGTCAAGCGCGATGTGCTCCCCTACCATCCTACCGTGGTCACGATCCTGCTCGGCATGAACGACGGCGAGTACACCCACTTCAAGCAGTCCAACTATGACGCTTACACGGATGGGCTGACGCTGCTGGCAGATCGGCTGACCAAAGAGCTTCCGGGCGTTCGGCTGACCCTGCTGTCACCGACTTTCTATGACGAAGATGCGCCTGGCTCACGTCACTTTCACGGCTACAACAGCGTCTTATTGAAGTTCCGGGACTTCGTGAAGAACCTGGGCGGCCGTCGGAACATCCTCGCCGTGGACCTGAACGTGCCGCTGGCCGAGGCCACCCGGCGGGGACGCGCCCGTGACCCCCGGTTCACCCTGGTTCCGGACGGCATCCACCCGAACGAGGCAGGGCAGGCGATCATGGCGGCAGTCCTCCTGAAAGCCTGGCACGCGCGAGCAGAGCCGTCAGAAATCACATTAGACCCGGCCTCCCCCACACCCGTGACCGCATCGCTGCCCTGGCCTCTGCCCGACAAGGCCGCTCCGGCTTTCGATGTTTCCCCGCTGCCCGGCGCATTGGACTCCTTCCGGATCCGGGCTTCGGACCTGAAATTGGACCGTTACGACCTGCTGGTGGATGGCCGGCCCGCCGGGACCGTGAGCCGCCACGCGCTGGCATCCGGCCTGGACCTGACACGGCTGCCGGACCTGCCGCAGAACCATCAAGCGGCCCGTGTCCGCGACCTTGTCCAATCCCGGCTGGATGCCTGGCGGCACTTATGGAATACCGGCCCAAATGCCATCGCGCACATAGACGACGCCCCCTCAGGCGCCGAAGTCGCCGCGCTGACCGCCGTTGACCACTGGCTGGATGACCGGCGAGACCGCGCGCACGACGCCGCCCAGCCGCAGACACACACGTTCTTTCTGCGGCCCGCCACAGCGCCCCTCGTGGCGGCAGCGCTCCCTCCCAGGCATCAGGCGCCCGGTAAGCACCAGGCCGCCCATCGGTAAACATCAACCCCCCAGGAGACTCCAACGATGACCCCCTTACGCTTCGGCATTGTCGGCTGCGGCACCATTTCAGGAACGCACGGCGACGCGCTCGCCAAACTCAAACTAGACGGCCTGGCCCAGTTCGTGGCGACCACAGACATCGCGCCTGACCGCGCCCAGGCGTTCGCCACCCGCTACGGCGGCGAGACCGCCCCGTCGTTCGAGGCGCTGCTGGCACGGCCCGACATTGACGCCGTGACACTCTGTACACCCTCGGGCATGCACGGACGTATGGCCGCTCAGGCGGCCCGTGCAGGCAAGCATATCCTATCCGAGAAGCCGCTGGACGTTTGGATCGGGGCGGTAGATGAGGCCATCGCCGCCGCCAAAGAGGCCAGCGTCGTCTATGGCGGCGTCTTCCAGGAGCGATTCTCGCCAGCCGCCCGCAAGGTGAAACGGGCGATTGATTCAGGCGCATTCGGGGACATCGTGCTGGCCTGCGCCGAGACCAAGTGGTATCGCGGCCAGGGCTACTATGACAGCGCAGACTGGCGCGGGACATGGGACCTAGACGCCGGGGTCTTCTCGAATCAGGGCATCCACAGCCTCGACAAAGTGCAGTGGCTGGCCGGACCGGTCGCCGAGGTGCTGTCTGCGACGCTCACGCCCGGCTTCCACCGGGACATCGAGGCCGAGACGTTGGGCGTCGTCACCGTCCGCTTCGAGAGCGGGGCGCTGGGGACCCTGACCATGACGACATTAGCCTACGACGGCTTCCCGGAGCGCGTAGATGTGTCCGGGACGAAAGGCTGTGCCATGCTGGTCGGCGACCATCTGGCCCATTTCAAGACGCAGGAGCCTTACGAGGACAGCGAAGCCGGCCCCGAAGTGTCAAGTGGCCCCACCGGCAACACTGCCAGCGATCCCGCCGCCATCGGCGGCGACGGCCACCTAGGTAACATTCGCGACTTCGTCCTCGCCATCCGCGACGGCCGCGAGCCGATGGTCTCAGCCCAGAGCGCCCGCCCCGCCGTCAAGCTGCTGAATATGATCTACGAGAAGGCCAAAGTCGGGCCGTATGCGTAAATGATCCTCTCCCCGCGACAAGTCGCGACCCTCCCCTCGAAGGGAAGGGTGGGTGAAAGGGGGTTTGAGCGCGGTTGTGAGAGCCTTGCCTTGACCGGGAGGCTTGCCCGAAAGCCACTCG
>JANLUQ010000081.1:0-1927 GCA_031363565.1 Armatimonadota bacterium
GATCTCTAGCGTCCCACCCGGCAGGGACGCCAACTCGACCGGCAGGTGCGTCGCCCGGATGCGGACGCGCTCACCGAGCCGGATCTGCCCACCGTTGTTGACGATCACTCGGCCCTCGACACGCCCCAAGCGGCCCACAGAAGTACAGCGGCGCGTCTTCCAGCGGCTCGACAGGAACAGCGGAGCCAGACTCAAGAGTGATTGGAGTGATGGTCTGCTCACGGCATCTCCAGTCGGCGGATGGGCCGAGCGGGGATGCCGCCGACCAGCGTGTGTGGCGGCACGTCTTTGGTGACGACCGCCCCAGCTGCCACAACCGCCCCCGTGCCCACGGTCACGCCCGGCAGCAGCGTCACGCTGGCCGCAATCCAGGCCCCATCCTCCACGGTGATGGGCGCGACTTTGATGTTTCCCGCCCGGAATTCAGCGGTGCCCACCGCATGATCGGTCGTCACGAAGATACTGTGGTGCCCGATCGAGACTCCGTCGCCGAGGGTGATGGGGGCCGCGGCGTCCATGAATAGCGGGCTGTTGAGGAAGCATCGGGCACCGATGCGAAGGTTTCGGCGCGGATCTCCGCTCATCCCAAACTGAATCGGGCCGACGATTAGTGTGCCCGGCCCAACCGCAATCCCCGCCGCCCGGTATAGGCACGTCCGAAGGCGGGCACCCGCACCGGATGGCCAGGCCGACGTCAGGCGGTCCACAACCCAAAGGCCCAATGGGAGCGCTCCTCGCTCCTCGCGCACGACTTGGGCCAGTCTGCTTCCACCCTCATGGTTCATACTCGTGTATGCCTTTCCCGTAGGTGCAGCGTGTCTCCACACAGTCTGTCTATCATGGCTAAAAGCATAATTCTTGCTCAGAGGAGAAGGCTCCGCCGCCCGGTGGTGCCGTGTGGCGGTGCCCTTCAAAGGGTTTTCGACTCCATCTTGCGGGCGAACGCCCGACAAGCCGGGGTGAGGTCCTGGAGTCGCAGGCAACCGAGCGCCATGCACATGGCGAGGTAGACGATCACGCAAGGGAGCAGGCTCCATAGCCCCCAGCCCTGCGCGGACAGGAACGCCATCAGGACAACCATGGGTATGGACGCCGCAACACACCGACCGATGTCTTGGAGGCTCTCGCCGTCCAGAGTGCCCTGCGGCAGTAGGCGCGTGTACGACCAGACCAGATATACTTCCAGCAAAACGTCACTGGCGATCGCCCGGACCGCGCCGTTGTACAAGTAATAGCGCGCCAGCAGCGAGCCGAAAACACGCGCCGAGATGCTCGGCACGCTCTCGGCCTCGGCGGCGGTGTCGCCCTCGCGCCGGTAGGTCAGCAGGGTAACGTGGTGCCGGCGCGACAGCTCACGGGCAAGCTGGTAGGCGCGAACTCCGAACCCCCAGATCGGCGGGTACGGCAGGGAGGGTGTCAGCAGGAAGATTTGCAGGCCGCCGATGGGCTGGGCAGGCTTCCCAACATCAATGCCGTCGAGCGTCTTTTCTCGTGTCGTTTCTCGTGTCGTTTCTATTGCGGCGGCTCCAGTCGGCGGATGAACTTGGCAGGGACGCCGCCGACGAGGGTGTAGGGCGGCACGTCCTTGGTGACGACAGCTCCCGCCGCCACGGCCGCGCCGCGCCCGATGGCGACGCCCTTGAGGACCGTGACACGGGCGGCGAGTCAGACGTCATCCTCGATGATGACCGGGCGCGGCTCGGGCGCGACGGTGTGGTCGTGCGTGGAGTGGAAGTCCGTGTCCATGATAAGGGTCAGGTTGCCGATGGCGCAACGCGCCCCGATGCGGATCAGCTTGGCGGCACAGAGCGATGCGCCGCTGTTGATGTAGGTTCGGTCGCCAATCTCTAGCGTGCCACCCGGCAGGGACGCCAACTCGACCGGCAGGTGCGTCGCCCGGATGCGGACGCGCTCACCGAGCCGGATC
>JANLUQ010000083.1:0-9832 GCA_031363565.1 Armatimonadota bacterium
CGGACGAGTTGGGAGCGGCCTTCGAGCATCGAGACGAGATCGGCGGTCACATTGACATTGGCATCGTGCAGGCGCGCGCCCAAAGTGTCCATATCGGAGGCAAGAAAATGGTTCGGAACGATATGACTGGTCTTCGCGAACCAAAACTGGGAAAGGGCAGTCAGAACGCGCCCCTTGTCGGGGATGCCGGTCGGCAGGATGACATCGAAGGCGGAGATGCGGTCGGTGGCGACGATCAGCAGCGAGTCGCCGAGGTCGTACACGTCGCGCACCTTGCCGGTGATAAACTTGGGCAGGCCTGGAATTTCGGTCTGGAGGATGGTCTGGTTCATGGGATGACTTTCCCTAAGATTTGACGGAGGCTGATCGGGCCGATGTGGCGACTATCGTCTGATTCGAGCAGGTTATCGCCCAAGACATAAATGGTGCGCTCGGGCGACGGCACGGGCGTTTTGCCGGATGCGATGCCCTGAAAATATGCGCCGAACAGCAGCCGGTACGGCACTCGTCGGTGGCCGTTGATCGTGACGAAGTCGCCGGCGGGCGGCGCGGGCCGCCAGACGGGGCGGATGAAGGCGATGCGCTTGATTAGCTCATCGCCATTCGTGTCCCGGAAGATGATTACATCGCCCGGCTTCAGCTTCGAGCGGGGCGCGCTCGTCCAGACGAGGACAGTCTCGCCGTTCTCATAGGTCGGCATCATGGACGGCCCCGAGATGCGCCCTTGCCGAAGATTGAAGCGCAGCAGCAGGGCGAGGGCCAGGAGGATGCCGAGGGCGATCCAGGTCTGCTTGCGGAGGCGAGTCATAAGAGGCATCTGCCGATCATGTGGGAGCAAGGTCCTTGACATAGACCTCGCCGACGACTTGGTCCGGGCGGATCGGCCCGCAGACGCGGCTGTCCTCCGAATTGTCTGTGTTGTCGCCCATCACATAGAGGGTGTTCGCGCGGGACGGCCTGGGCAGTCGGCCCGTCGCCACGGCGCGGTTGTAGTCCAGGAACAGCATCCGCCACGGGCGCGCGCCGCCGGGAATCTGGATGAGTTCGGGCGGCTTCGCGGCCCCCTGCGCGTCCTGCACGAAGACGATCCGCTTGATCAGCTCCGACCCATCACTCTCGCGGAAGACGACCACATCGCCCGCCCGCAGCCGGTCATGGGGGATCAGTTTCCAGGCGGTCAGCCCGTCCCCGTCGTGCAGGGTCGGCTCCATCGAATGTCCGTGGACGATGACGCGCTGGACGCTGGCATAGGCCGCGAGTGCCAGCAGGAAGAAGAAGGCTAGGAAGGCCCACTCCACACGGCGCAGCAGCCTCATCTGCCGCTGTTTCTCGTGCTCCACAGGGTCGGTCGAGGTCATTCCTTAGAAGTCCAGTGCCCGAATGACGGCTTCCAGCGTGGCGGGGATGGTAGCCGGGTGTGGCACCGTCTGGATGGCCCGCTCCGGGTCCTTGAGGCCATGTCCGGTCAATGTCACCGCGATGGTTGCCCCGGCGTAGTCCCGGAAGTACCCGGCAGCGTAGAGCTTTTTGAGGCCGGCGATGGGTGCGGCGCAGGCCGGCTCGGTGAAGACGCCCTCCAAAGTGGGCAGCAGGTGGTAGGCTTCTAAAATCTCCTCGTCGGTCACTTTGCCAATCGCTCCTCCCGACTCGTCGCGCGCGGCGAGGGCGTGCTGCCAGGAAGCGGGGTTGCCGATACGGATGGCCGTCGCGATGGTATGCGGCTTCAGGACCCGGGCGCCGTCCACGATGGGGGCCGCACCTGCCGCCTGGAAGCCGAGCATCTTGGGCAGCTTGCGCGCCTTGCCCGCCGCCTGATACTCTTTGTAGCCTTTCCAGTAGGCGGTGATGTTGCCCGCATTGCCGACCGGCAAGGCATGGAAGTCCGGGGCATCGCCCAGCACGTCGCAGACCTCGAAGGCCCCCGTCTTCTGGCCCTCGATCCGGTAGGGGTTGATATGGTTGACGATAGTGATGGGGTACTGGTCACAGATCGCGCGGGTCAGTGTCAGGGCATCATCGAAGGTGCCTTCGATGGCGAGCACTCGGGCGCCATGGATCAGTGCCTGCGACAGTTTACCCAGTGCGACATCGGTGTTGGGCAGGAGCACGACGCATTCCAGCCCGGCCCGCGCCGCATAGGCGGCTGCCGCCGCGCTGGTGTTGCCGGTGGAGGCGCACATGACGGCTTTCGCGCCCTCTTCCAGAGCCTTGGTCACGGCCATCGTCATGCCGCGATCTTTGAACGACCCAGTAGGGTTCATGCCCTCGAACTTCAGCCACAGGTTCAGGCCGGGCGTGATGGCCTGAGAGAGCCGGGGCGCGGGGATAAGCGGTGTATCGCCCTCGAAGAGCGTCACGACCGGCGTCTTGTCCGAGACGGGCAGGTGGGCGCGGTAGTGGTTTATAATTCCTTGTCGCATAGGCGTTTCCAAAGGGCGCTCCCCCACCCGGCTCGTTCCTCGCCACCCGACTCCCGCAAGCGAGAGAGGGTTCGGACAAGGATTGAGAAGAGCGGCCTGTGTCTTCTTTCTAATTCTTCACCCCTCTCCCACTTGCGAGGACAGGGGTCGGCATTGGCGCCGGGTGTGGGGGCCGTCTCCCCTTATCCCCACATCTTCGGCAGGCGCAGGGTCTCGCCGTTGACGGAGATATAGTCTTCTGGTCCGATGCTCGCCAGCAGGTCGGCGGCCAGCGGGTCGAAGCCGCCACTCTCGGTTACGAACTCATCGCGCAGATAAACGCCGACGATCTGGGCGGCGACGAACTCGCATTTGCTGGGCGGCAGGGGCATGATGCCCGTTACCCGGCATTCGATGCTCGCGGGACTTTCGCCGATGCGTGGGCAGTCCACGGTCCCGGCGGGCAGCGCCGTCAGCCCCAATCGCGCGAAGTCATCTTCTTTATCGGTCCCCGCGGCGGATTTGTTCATGGTGTCCGCCAGGAACCGGGGGACGAGGTTGATGACGAATACCTGCGTCGCCTTGATGTTGGCGAGTGTGTGCTTGTCCTCGCCTTCCCTCTGACTGAAGGACAGCCCGAGCATCGGCGGGTAGCTCGCCAGCCCGGCGTAAGCGTTGTAAGGCGCGATGTTTGGGACGCCCGATGCGTCCCGCGTCGAGATGAGCGCGATGGGCCGGGGCGCGATGAGCGAGGCCCAAATCTTCCCGTTCAAGTCGCGCGGGATGTCTTCAGCGATGTAGTGCATGATTACTCGTAGTTTCTAAAGTTAGGCCGCTTATGGTCCGACGTCGGGACCGTGGCTATTACACGCCTGCCGTAGCGGGTGCCTGAAGCACGAATGAGTGAAGTCACTCGCGCTGTAGGTTTCTTGTCACTCCTCCACCCGTATCCAGTTTTCAATGGCGGAGACGATGTGCAGGCGGCGGATGACGTCTAAAGATGAGCGCAGGTTGGCCTCTAGGGTCTGGTGCGTGATCCAGACGATCTCGGCGTCGCCGCCGGGCAGGGCACGCTGGACGACGCTCTCGATGCTGACGTTGAAGTCGCCGAAGACGGAGGCGAGGCTCGCCAGCACCTTGGGCCGGTCGTGGGCGATCAGGCGGATATAATATTTGGTCCGCAGGCGGTCAATCGGCAGCGTCGGCTTAACGTCGTAGCAGGTGCAGCCGATCTGGCCGGTCGCGCCGTGCCGGATATTGCGGGCGATCTCGATGATGTCCCCGACGACTGCGCTACCGGTGGGCAGGGCGCCCGCGCCGCGCCCGTAGAACATGACATCGCCGACGGCGTTGCCGCGCAGATAAATGGCGTTGTTGACATCACTCACCGAGGCCAATGGGTGTGAATGGGGCAGCAGAACGGGGTGAACACGGATTTGCAGGGCGTCGCCTAAATCTTGCCCGATGCCGACGATCTTGATGACGTAGCCCAGGTCCCGGGCGACTTCAATGTCGCGCTTGCTGATCTTCGTGATGCCTTCGACGTAGATGTCTTCGGGCAGGACGCGCGACGTGAAGGCGATGGAACTGAGAATAGCCGTCTTGTACTGAGCGTCGTAGCCCTCGACATCGTTGGTCGGGTCGGCCTCGGCATAGCCGTGCGCCTTGGCCTCGGCCAGCACGTCGGCGAAGTCGGCATCCTCGGCGGTCATCTTGGACAGGATGTAGTTAGTCGTGCCGTTGACGATGCCCATAACCTGCGAGAACTGGTTGCCAGCGAGCGCCTGCTTGAGCGGCTGGATGATTGGGATGCCGCCCCCGACGCTGCCCTCAAAGTTGAAGTCGAGATCACGGCTTTCAGCCTCGTGCAGCAGGTCGTGCCCGGCCTTCGCCATCATCTCCTTGTTGGCGGTAACGATGTTTTTGCCGCTGCGGATCGCCCGCAGAACGAGGTCATGGGCGGGCGTGACGCCGCCGATCAGCTCGCAGACAATGTCAATCTCGGGGTCATCGGTGACATCCTCAGCCCGCTCAGTCAGCAGGCTCGGGTCCACGACTACATCGCGCGGCTTGCTCTTGTCCCGAACGGCGATCTTCTTGATGACCAGGGGTAGGCCGACCTTGCGCGCGATGGCCTCGGCGTTCTCAGTCAGCACGCGGACGGTCCCGCCGCCGACGACGCCGAGGCCGATGATACCGATATTGATCTGCTGCCGTTTATCCATATTAGGGTAGGTCACTGCGGCTCCACGAAGATCAAAGGCTGTCCTTGCTGGACCAGCTTGCCGCTCTCGATAGGGGTGTCGGTGACGCGGCCTGTGACCTCGGACGGCACCTCGCTGTAGACCTTCATCGCTTCGATCAGCCCGATCGGCTGGCCGACACGGACGAGGTCGCCGACGCTGACGAAGGGCGGGTCCTCGGGCGAGGGCGAACGGTAGAAGACGCCGACCATGGGCGATTCGAGAGCGATTGCGGTTACAGCCGCCGCCCGCGCGGGCGCTTCTTGGCCGCCGGGATAGGCTGGGGCGGCGGGCGTAGTCACGGCGGCCTCTGAGTAGGCGGGTGCCTGGTCCGGTGTCAGGACATACGGATGCGCCTGCACCGATGTCAAGTAGGAGGGGCCGACCAGGGCCGCCTCGAACGCCGCCTTCACGGTCAGGGTCACGCCCGCATCGGCGATTGTCACCTCCGACAGCCCGTTCTCCGCCACGAGCTGCGCGAGGCGGCGCAGGGACGCCGTCATTTCCGCCGCGCGGCTTGCGCTCTCCTGGCTTGGCGTCAGCATGACCGGGTGCGTGTCGAGCGCGGCGGTCTCCGTCTCTTGGCTTGCGCTTTCTTGGGTCACACAAAACTCCTGGGCCATTGTAGCACTTTGGGAGGGGGGGAAGTCAACCTACCGTGCAGAGAACCGGCACTTCCGGTGCCGGGCGGGGCAGGAATCCACCTACCCCATGCCGAACAACGACAACCATGAGCCTTGAAGACCTGAGACAGAAGATAGATACCGTTGACGCCCAGCTCGTCATCCTGCTCAACGAGCGTGCCGATATTTCGCTGGAAGTGGGCCGGCAGAAGGTTGCCGACAAGAGTGCGCGCTACTTCGCGCCCGAGCGTGAGCGGGACCAATTCCTGCGCCTGGCCGCACTGCATGGGGGCGGGGCACTGCCGAAAGAAGCCCTGTTTGCGATCTTCCGGGAGATCATCTCGGCCTCCATCGCCCTTCAGAAGCCCATGACGGTCGCTTATTGGGGACCGTCGGGGACCTTCACGGAGATGGCGGCCTTGCAGCGGTTTGGATCGTCCGCGCTTTATCACGACTGCCGTTCCATTCCCGAGGTCTTCGGCGAGGTGGAGCGGGACCGGGCCGACTACGGCGTCGTGCCGGTCGAAAACTCCACCGATGGCGTCGTCACCTACACTCTGGACATGTTCCACGAGACGACCTTGAAGGTCTGCGCCGAGATCTTCGTCGGCATCGTCCAGAACCTGCTGACTCATGCGAAGTCTTTGGACCAGATCCAGCGGCTCTACTCCGCCCCCATCGTCATCGCCCAGTGCCGCCGCTGGCTGGACACGCACCTGCCCCATGTCGAGATTATCGAGGTGCAGCCGACCTCCAAAGCCGCTGAGCGGGCCGCCGCCGACCCCCACGGGGCGGCCATCGCGCCAAAACGTGCCGCCGAGGTCTATGCCATCCCCATGCTGCACGAGAGCATCCAGGACAGCCCCCACAACCGGACGCGCTTCCTGGTCATCGGCCGCAACGAGCCGCCGGCGACGGGCCGGGACAAGACCAGTGCCCTGTTCGCCGTCAAGAACGAGCCGGGGTCATTGGGCCGCGCCCTGCGGGCGTTTGAGACGCACAATGTCAACCTGACCATGATCGCCTCGCGCCCCGCCAAGAACGCTGCCTGGGAATATGTGCAGTTCGCCGACTTCCAGGGCCATGAGAACGACGAACCCGTCAAGCGTGCCTTGGAGGACCTGCGGAAGCAGTCCATCTATGTCAACGTACTGGGGTCCTACCCGGAGGGTTAGGGCTGATGAGCAGCAGTACGTTCACGGCGGGCAATGAGACGCCTGGATTTTACCAGAAAGCAGGACTGTACGATCCTCCTCGAGCAGGCCAATTGGTATGCCACCGGGCACAGCCGCATGGCCCTCAGTAAGACACGCGGGTCGGGCTGCCCGGAAGGGAAGCCACGATGAAAGTGGCTCTGATCGCTACGGTGGGTCTTCGCATTGCGCTTCTGCCGACGGCCGTTCAGGCCGTCGGGGTACCCAGCCGCGTCGTCCAGAGTGCTGCCTTGGCGTCCTCTCCGTCTCAAGGCGTGTATGACGCCCGGCTGAAACAAAGCAGCGAGGCATCGGAAGTAAGTGTCCAAATGCCCGTTCTCCGCGATCGCCACGCAGATTTCTGGCCTCGACCTCAACATGGAGGGGATGCGCTTCGCGCCGCGCGTCGCCTGAGACGAAGGTGCTGCTGGAATTTATGACAGTGACGGTGCTGCCTGGCGCGGTCGCCGCACGATAAGGCATGGGGGACCTGCCGCGAAAGATGAGGTAACACCGATCCAGTTCTCAGTTTCAGTACCCGCCTCTCAGACCCGGCCTGAAAGGCCGTGGAAGATAGGCGGGCGCGGCACGCTCGCCGCCACTTGCTGTGCGGCCCTTTTTCTGTTTGCTGTCTATCTGGGTGCGATTGGCATCTTTCTGCCTGTCCTGGGGCATACGTTCGGCCTGGGTCCCGCCGTGGAAGGGCGGATATTCCCCGCGAACTTCGGCGGCTTCATTGCTGGTGTTCTGGTGTGCGGATTTTTGTCGGACCGGATCGGGCGCAAGCGGGTCCTTCTGGGCGCGATCCTCGTCTTTGCACTCGCCCTCGGCCTGGCAGGCTTTGCCCGGACCTTCGGTGTCGTCCTGGTCGCGTTCGCACTGATTGGCGCGAGCGGCGGGGCGATGGAAACCGTCGCCAGTGCCCTGGCGGCAGATCTGTTCCCGCAGCGGCGGGCGGCGATCTTGAACGCGCTCCAGGTCGCCTTCGGGGCAGGGGCGGGACTCAGCCCGCTGCTGGCACACCGGCTGCTGGCGGCGGGGATGGACTGGCACCGATTGTTTCTAGCCGCCGCGCTCGCCAGCATCGTCCTGCTGGCGGCCCTGGCCTGGCAGACCGTTCCCACCATGCCGGATCAGGCCGAGGCCCTGGACGGGGCGGCTTTGCGCGCCGTACTGGGGCAACCCATGTTTCTGATCCTGTGTCTGTGCCAGGCACTGTATGTCGGGGCCGAGACGGGGTTCTCGTCCTGGATGCCAAGCTACTTCGATCACCTCCATGGCGGCGCAGCGTGGGCGGGCCTTGTGGTCAGCGCCTTCTGGGCGACCATGACGCTGGGCCGGGCGGTGATTGGCGGGGGTGTCGCCGGCCTGCCGCTGACGCGCCTAGCCGGTGGACTGGCAGTTTTGGGTGCGGTCGGAGCAGGTCTGACCTTGCTGCCCAATGCGGCAAGTATCGCGCTGATCGGTGTGCTCGCGACGGGCCTATTCTTCTCCGGCATCTTCGGGCTGGTCCTAGCAGAAGCGGGGGAGCGATACCCATACTCTGCGGGTACGGTCTTTGGCGGCATCGTGGCGGCGGGCGGCGTGGGCGGAGCGGTCGTGCCGTGGGCCATCGGGACACTGACCATGTCGGCAGGGGGCTGGCGCGGCGCGCTGGCCCTGGTCCCAGTCGCGGCGCTGGTGCTAGGCGTTCTTCTACTGTCTTTAACCAGGGGTACTAAAAGTCGCGGGTGAATGGCGGGAACCCGCATTCCGCCTCGCGCGTTTGAGACGATATGCGCTTTACAAAAATGCAGGGCGTCGGCAATGATTTCGTTGTCGTGGATGGGGACGAGCTGCCGCCCCATATTTCTCTCCCTGCACTGGCAATACAGACATGCGATCGGAAGTTCGGCATCGGGGCCGATGGGCTGCTGGTCGTCTCGCGTGACCAATCGGGCGCGGCTTTTCGGATGTGGATGTTCAACCCAGACGGGTCGGAAGACATGTGCGGAAACGGCCTGCGCTGTGTCTCGCTGTGGGCTGCGCGGGCAGGCTGGCTTGCCGGTCGGACAGAATTCACCGTCGCCGTCAAGGACGGCACCCGAAATGTCCGGCTGCTGGGCGTGGAGGACGACGGGCGGGCGGGGATGCTGGGCGTGGACATGAACTTGCCGCGCTTCGATCCTGTGGAACTGCCGTTCTGCGCCCCGGCGGGGACGCGCGTCGTTGGCTACCCGCTGATAATCGGGGACGAGACGTATCACCTCACCGTGGTCAACACGGGCAGCACACACACAGTCATCTTCGGCACCGTGCCGCCGGACGAGGCGACGTTTCAGCGCGTCTCGCCGTTGATCGAGAACCACCCTCTGTTCCCAGACCGAACCAGCGTGCTATGGGCGACGCCGCAGGGTGATAGCACGGTCACGGTCCGCATCTGGGAGCGCGGCGCGGGCGAGACACTGGGCTGTGGCACCGGGGCATGCGCGATCGGCGTCGCGGCCATACTTGGCGGCTTCACTCCGGCGGGAGTGCCCGTTAACATCGCTTCCAAAGGCGGAACCTTACGCATCACTTGGCCGGGTGAGGGTGCCCCCATAGATATGACCGGACCGGCAAAAATCGTTTATGATGGAGACTTCGGCCTTGATCCTGCTCCCTGAGACCTTCCCCCAACTACGTTCCAAACCGACCTTCGACAAGCGTTTCGATTTGCGCTCCTTCGGCGAGCCGCTGAAGGCTCTGCGTGCCATCCCCATCCGGGACGCGGACGAGCCTTTGGTGGACCTGCGTGAGTTTTGCCCCGACGTCATTTTGCGCTCTGGCTGCCTCCCCTTCCTGCGCGAGACCGTGGCGAATATGGTGAACGAAGTCCAGGCGCGGATGCCGGAGGGCCGCACTCTGGCCGTGGGGACCGCGCTGCGGACGCTGGAGATGCAGCGCGGCATTCGGGAGGGCTTCACGAAAGACATGATCGAGAAGCACCCAGATTGGTCGAAAGCGACCCTGGCCCGGATGCTCAACCGCATGGTCGCCCCGCCCGATGACCCCTCCCCACCCCCGCACACGACCGGCGGCGCTTTTGATGTGGGCGTTCGCGGCCCGGACGGCGAGGGTCTGGACTTCACCTCTCCCATCGAAGGATGGGACTCCGCGCCGACCTACTACCACAAACTTTCAGAGCAAGCCCGCTCCAGCCGCCTGATGCTGATCGGGGTGATGGAAGGCGTCGGCCTAACTAACTATGTCGGCGAGTGGTGGCACTGGAGCTACGGCGACCAGGGCTGGGCCTTGCGCGTCGGCAGCCCGGTGGCCTACTATGGGGCGGTGGAGGTGGAGGACGCGGAGAACCAGCGGATTCCACACCCGCCGAAAGAAGATGAGACCAAGGT
>JANLUQ010000099.1:0-7530 GCA_031363565.1 Armatimonadota bacterium
GTGTTGCTGCTGCCGCCGTTGTTGCTGCCACCGCCGCATCCGGCGATCAGGACTGCGGCTGCTGTGCCCAGTCCGGCCGCCGTCATGCGCGTCAGGAAGATGCGCCGGCTGACCGCGTCTTTGAGGAAATCAGGAGTTTCGACCACGAGGAGAGGTCCTTTCTCGGAGTGATGCCTCGTTGGGCAGATTATTATGCCCTCAGTATACACACCCCCTTGTGCTTCTACTCCCCCACGCGACTAACATCAGGTTAAAAATGTGGAATTTTCCCATGCTTGTTCGGTTTTTACCTGTGAGCCGCCGGGTAAACAGTGTCACTGAGTGATATGCGAGACATTCGGCCAAAGAAAGAGGAACCAATGATGGCACAGCTCGACGGAATAAAAGTGGCGATCCTAGTCGCCGACGGCTTCGAGCAGGTGGAGCTGACGGAGCCGCGTAAGGCGCTGGACGCGGCGGGGGCGACGACCCATCTGATCTCGCCTGCCCAGGGCCAGGTCCAAGGCTTCAACCATGACAAGCCCGGCGACAAGCTGGCTGTGGACCTTCCTTTGATGGGAGCAGACCCCGCGAATTATGACGCCCTGCTGCTGCCGGGCGGCGTCGCGAACCCCGACAACCTGCGGGTCATTCCCGAAGCCGTCTCGTTCGTCAAGGCGTTCTTCGAAGCCGGCAAACCGGTCGCTGCCATCTGCCACGGCCCGTGGATGCTGATCGAGGCGGGCGTCGTGAAAGGTGTCACGCTGACTTCCTGGCCTTCGCTCCAGACGGATCTCCGCAATGCGGGCGCGACCTGGGTGGACCAGGAGGTGGTCACGGATCGGGGCCTGGTGACGAGCCGCAACCCGGACGACATCCCGGCTTTCAGCAAGAAGATCATCGAGGAGTTCGCTAGGGGCAAATAGATGACCGGTACTGGAAGCCCTCCGGGGCTGCCAGTGCCGGTGGTATACTCTCCCCATGGACTCACAGCCCCCCGTCTTCCCGCAGCGGTTCCCCGGTCAGGCCCTCCTTCTTTTCCGCCGTGACCCCATCGCCCTTCTGCGGCGGGCGGCGTTCGAATACGGTGACATCGTCCGTCTGCCACTTAGCAAGCACCCCGTTTACCTGATCAGCCACCCCGACTTGATCAAAGATGTGCTGGTGACGCACCAGAAACAGTTCAAGAAGGGGCGTGGGCTGGAGCAGATAAAGCGGCTGTTGGGGGAAGGCCTGCTGACCAGCGAGGGCGAATTTCATCTGCGCCAGCGGCGGCTGATGCAGCCCGCGTTCCACCGGCAACGGGTTGCGGCTTATGGGGAAGCGATGACCCATTACGCGGTCCAGGCTCGCGAGCGCTGGCGCGACGGCGAGATCCGCGATATTCACGCGGAGATGATGCGCCTGACGCTTGCCATCGTCGGCAAGACGCTCTTCGGGGCGGAGGTAGAAGCCGAGGCGGCGGAGATAGATGGGGCATTAGGCGAGGTCATCGGGCTGTTCCACCTGCTGCAGCTGCCCTTTTCGGACCTCCTGGAGCGGCTGCCCCTGCCTGCTGTCCGCCGGTTCCGAGCCGCCCGTACCCGGCTGGATGCAACGGTCTATCGCTTGATCGCGCGGCACCGGGCGGTGGGGGAGGACCGAGGCGATCTGCTCTCCATGCTGCTGGCGGCGCGGGATGAGGATGACGGCGGGCAGATGACGGATGAGCAGGTGCGCGATGAGGCCCTGACGCTGTTCCTGGCGGGTCATGAGACCACGGCGAACGCGATGACCTGGACCTGGTATCTGCTTTCCCAGCACCCCGAGGCCGAAGCGCGGTTTCATGCCGAGCTCGATACTACCTTGGGTGGGCGGATACCCACCGTGGACGACCTGCCGCGCCTGCCGTATACCCGCCGCATCTTCTCCGAATCGCTGCGCCTCTATCCGCCCGCCTGGATCATCGGCCGCCGCCTCCTGACCGACTATGAGACAGGAGGATACACACTTGCTGCCCGCTCCATCGTCCTCCCGTGCCAGGCTGTGACCCATCACGACCCGCGCTTTTGGCCGGATGCTGCGCGCTTCGACCCGGACCGCTGGACGCCCGAAGCGGAGGCCGCCCGCCCCAAGTTTGCCTTTTTCCCCTTCGGCGGTGGCCCGCGTGTCTGCATCGGCGAGCAGTTCGCGTGGATGGAAGGCGTACTGCTGCTGGCGACTATTGGGCAGCAGTGGCGTCTTCGCCTCGCGCCAGATCAGGTGGTCGCCACTCAGCCTATCGTCACTCTACGGCCTAAGTATGGGATGCGGATGCGTTTGGATGACCGGGCCTGAGAGGAATTGTGTGGACGAGTGGGTATTATGAAGGTATGGGATGAGTACGGCGGCGAACATTTTGCCCCGCCCATCCTCATGTATGATAAGAACGAGGCACTGCGCGGGCGGTGCCGGACAGTTGGAGACAAACAAACCATGAAACGAACGACGCCACAAATGATCCTGGCAGGGCTGCTTGCGGGGAGCCTGGTTATGCCCGCCCTAGCCCAGTCATCGGGCAGCGGGATCGAATTCCAGTCGCCCCTGCACCGGGTCGCTGCCGGCACGACGGTTAAAGTCAAGCTGCTTCAGGACCTTAACTCCTCCGATGCTCGGATCGGTGACCGCGTCCGCGTTCAGGTCGCTGGGAACGACAGCAGCGGCATTCCTGCCGGCACCATCTTCAATGGCCGTGTTGCAACGGCCCGTCCGGCCACCCCTAAAGCGGCAGGCGTCCTCCGCGTCAACTTCGGCACGAGCAACGGCAGCGCCTCTACCTACACCGCGTCCTCCGGCACCGCTACCATCCAGCTGGTGGGCACCAAGCCCACTTCCGACAAGTCGCAGTACGGGTCCATTGGGGCGGCCGCGGGCGCACTGCTCGGCTTCTCACGCAAGCGCAAGCTGGGGGATGCCATCGGCGGCGCGGTCCTCGGTGGTGCGGCTGGCTACGGCGCTAATCAGCTTCAGAAGAAGTCTGCCAGCGATGTCTCGCTGAAGCGTGGTGACGAGATCTCCATCAAGCTGATCCACCCGCTGACGTTCCGAACGCAGATCGTCGATTCCTACTGAGGCCGATCTGGCCACGCGAAACCGCCCCCGTGCAGAGAGCACGGGGGCGGTTTTGCTTCGAACACGGGCTGCGCTTGGTCTAAGACAGACCCGCCAGGCGGGTGAGGGTGCGGCTGAGGCTGCCGGAGAAGAAGCCGACGGCGGGGACCGCCCGGTCGTAGTTCATGCGGGTTGGACCGACGACGCCGATGGTGCCGCGCTTGCGGGTGCCGACATAGTAAGAGGCGGTGACGACGCTGCACTCGGTCATGGCGGGGACATGGTTCTCCGCGCCGATGACCACGGTGACGTCCGGCCCGAGCAGGGCACGCGAGAGGGTCTGGAACAACAATGTCCCGCGCTGCAAAGTGTCCAGGACGCTCTCGATCTTGGCGACATCGCGGAACTCGGGCTGGCGCAGAATCTCGCTCGCGCCCTCCATATAGACGCTGTCCTCATCCACGGCGGCCTGCGCCATCTGCCGGGCGGCAGTCGTCAGCATCGCATAGAGGGAGCGGAGGGCGGGCGCGAACTCGGAAGGCGCCTCGGCGGCCTGAGCGGCCAGCATCTCCAGCGGCTGTCCGCCGAAGGCGGCGTTCAGGGCGTTCCCTAGGGCGATGATTTCGGCGGGGGATGCGGTGTGTGCGTCCGCCTGGGACGGGCACAGCAGGCGGTTCTCTACCTGTCCGGTGCTGAGGAGCATGACGACCAGCAGGCGGTCCTCACCGGCAGGCGTCAGGAAGATCTGCCGGACCTGGGTATCGGCAGGGCGGGGCGGAGTGGCGACGGAGGTGTAGGAGGTGGCCTGGGTCAGCAGCGCACAGGTACGCCGCAGCAGACGCTCCATCTCCAAGGCCTGGTCTTCCGCGTCCAGCACGGGCCGGACCGCTTCTTCCATCTCCTGCACGACCATCAGGTGGTCCACATAGAACCGGTAGCCCTGGTCCGAGGGAATACGCCCCGCGCTGGTGTGCGGCTGGCGCAGGAAGCCCAGTTCGGCGAGTTCCGCCATCTCGTTGCGGATCGTCGCGCTCTTGATGCCCCACTGGTGCCGGGCAGCCAGATCCTCGGAGCCGAGCGGCTTGACCGTCTCGACATAGTCGCGGACGACCGCGCCTAAAATCTTCTGTTTTCTATCATCAAGGTACATTGTATCGACAATAGTATACCATTTGCTAGGGGAGATGTCAACGCGGGGCGCGGCCTCCCCGAAACACCGTATTTCAACCTGGGACAGACATGGACCGACTAAACGCCTTTAACGTCATGTCTCCCTACTTGCTGTAGTATGTAGCCCTTTAACTGCTCGGTCATCTCTGTAGCGGGGAGATAAGCATAATCACGACGCCCGAAGAACAAGAGCCAGACATCGGGATAGCGTTGCACTTTATCCAGCATCCGCCAAGGAGTCTCTGCGCTCCCTAAGTCTGACCTTGTTCCCAGTCCCTGCTCCGTGAAGTGGTAGGAGATCAGTTTGCTCTCCACCCGCCCGTAGCGGTGAAGTGCCCGGCGCAAAAAGGTGAAGTAGCCACCGACCCAGATTGATGGGATGAGAACAATCACGAGCGCGGCCATGCCGTAGGACCAAGTCTGTCGCCCGAGGATGCTCAGGACGATCAGCGCGATGGAAACAATCACCCAGCGGAGCAGCCCTCCCCAGCCTACGAACTGAAGCCAGAAACGGCGCGTGGCGGCTTTGATGAGGTCCGGCGTGACGGTGAAACTAAGCTGATATTCGATTGCGGCATCCTCCCAAAATCTTACGGCAGCAGGTTCCAGCGCTTCAGCAGGAGGTGCATGGCGATCCCCTGGACGAAGCCACGAACATTCACAGGTAGTGCCCTACAAGCGGCAGAGTGTCCTGCCGGGACCAAGACTTTTGATCGGCGTCGCGGGCGAATAGTACCGCGACCCCGGCGTCTTGCAGGGATTTCTCGCCCAAATCGCGCGGCAGAGACAGTTCAAAGCCCAGACCGACAGCGATAATCCCCGGCAGTGTTTTGGCGGCCTGAACATAGGGCAGGAAAAGTTGCTCGAATGAGAGGCCGGTGGTGTCGGCGAGATGAACAACGGCCTCTTCGTCGAACTCAAGATGGAGGAACACTTCCGCGCCCTTTTCTTGGGCGAAGACGATCATTTCCAGCGTCGTGCCGCCGAGAGACGCCCACGCCGAGGAGGGTTCCGTCTCGGAGCAACGGAAATCCTGGATCGAGACGGAAGATTGGAGCGTCTGGATGATCCGTTCTACAGTGGTAAAGTGAGCCTTGTCCAGCAGCACAAGGCAGCCGATTGTCGGGTTCAGGCCGGTCATTTGAGTTGTACCCCTGTCCGGTAGTGCGCGAGTTGGTCCACATTTGCCTGCCATGCGGATTCAAAAGTGCCGTTTACCTGCGTGACGACGACTTTGTTGCCGACGAGGTGAAAGAGGCGGTCACTGCCACGATAAGACGCTTGCCAGATCTCGTCGGCGTTTGCCACATGATTGGCAATCACCTGAGCAAACGCGCGGGCAAGGTCATCGGTCACGTTGCCCACGAAGCCCCAGGCGGCCCCACGCCTTGCGAGGATGCTTTTCAGCTTGTCCAGATGGTCGGCAATCAGATCAGCGACATCACAGGTGTTCGGCATCCCAGCCCCTCATTGGCCTCTCCTTCGGCGCAAAACAGACCTAGTATACCAGAAAAAGTGGGTTGCTCACGGCAGCAGGTTCCAGCGCTTCAGCAGGAGGGGCATGGCGATCCCCTGGACGATGATCGAGAAAGCCACGACGCTGAAGGTGGCGATCATGATCTGGTCGCGGTAGGCGAGGCCCGGCGGCAGGCTCAAAGCCAGCGCCAATGCCAGCGCGCCGCGCATCCCGCCCCAGAACAGGACGTGCTGGTGATGCCGGGCGATCCGCAGGCGCGAGCGGGCGAACAGGGCGCAGAGCGGGTAGACCGTCAGTGCCCGCCCCGCCCAGACCAGGGCGACGGCGGCAGCGATGGCGGTCAGCCCCAGCCCGGAGAAGCCGATGGCGGCATTGCCCTGGCCGATCAGCAGGAAGATGAGGGAATTTGCGACGAAGGCTGCAAAGTCCCAGAAGGCGATGACGACTTCGCGGCCCCGCTCGCTAAAGAAGGGCGAGTCGCCCGTTCGCAGTGCCCCGACGTTGCCCATCACCAAACCCGCTGTCACCGTCGCCAGGATGCCCGAGACATGGAAGTGGTCCGCCAGTAGGAACGACCCGTAGGCGGCAGCCGCCGTCAGGGCTGTCTCGACCAGGTGGTCGGCGGTGGGACGCCCCGCCAGGGCGACTGCAACACCGCCGCAGAGTGCGCCGACGGCGAGGCCGCCCCCCGTTGAAGTCACCAGGGTGAGCCAGCCCGCGTGTCCCGCTGTGCCCCCTTGAGCATAGGTGACGGCAAACGCGAACAGGACGGCGGCCACGCCGTCGTTGAGCAGGCTTTCGGCCTCGACCAGGAGCCGCAGCCGCCCGACCACGCCGTTTTCTTTGAAGGTCGCCAGCACCGAAACCGGGTCGGTGGCAGCGATGAGGACGCCGAAGACGAGGGCGGCGGGCCAGGGCCAGTGCACCAGCAATGCCATCCCCGCCGCCACGGCCAGGGCGGACACGACCACGCCGACCGTCGCCAGAGTCAGGATCGGCAGCGCATCCCGCTTTAGCTCCGCCCAGGACAGGCTCAGGGCCGCCTCGAACAGGAGGGGTGGCAGCAGGGCGGTGAACAGCAGGTGGCCGGTCAGGGTAGTGCCGGTGTGGACGTGTGCCAAGGCTAGTGCCGTCCCGGCGGCGACCAGGCCGACCGTATAGGGCACCTTCAAGCGGCGTGAGGCCAGTGCCACCAGGGTTGCTACGATCAGCAGGAGAGTGATGCTGTAGACGGTCAATGCGGCGAGATGCTCCCTTTTCTAATCAACGCGCAGAGGGCATGGATGCCCCCTAACCCCCAATTCTCGGGGGGCCGGATTAGAACACGTGCGGAGGGCGCGGTAAGAACAGAGGGCCTGGCAAGAACAGAGGGCGCGGCAAGCAGCGCCCTGACAGGTTCGGCCTTCCCAGGATTGGGGGCAGGAAGGGCGGTCTACTCCCTCTCCAACAACGCCCCGTATTTCTCGGCAACGATCCGGCGCTTGACCTTTAGGGTTGGGGTCAATTCACCGCCCTCCTGCGAAAAGGCATGGCCGATGAGAGCGATGCGCTTGACCTTCTCGAAGTCGGCCAGGTCCTTCGAGAGCTTGTCTATCTCGGACTTGATGAACTTGCGCGCGCCCAAGTCGGTAGTCAGGGCCTCGTTTGTTTTGAGGTCCTTGCCCTGCTCCTTGGCCCAGGTCTTCAGGGCATCGAAGTTTGGGACGACGAGGGCGCCGACCGTGCCCGCCCCGTCGCCGAGCAGGACCACTTCGGTCAGGAGAGCGCTGCGCTTGAGCATGTTCTCGATGGGCTGGGGGGCGACCTTCTTGCCGTTCGCGAGGACGAGGATGTCT
>JANLUQ010000110.1:0-7183 GCA_031363565.1 Armatimonadota bacterium
AGGCGGGCGCGGCTGAGGCCGGCCGCATAGGCGTCGTCCAAATACTTCTCGACGTTCTGGACGGCCTCGTCGGCGCGCTGGCCGAGCAGGGTGAGCTGGGGCGTGATCGCCAGCGTCTTTTGCATAGAGAAGGAGGGGGCGTCGCCGTCCTTGCCGTTACCTTCGTCCTTGGGCCGGTCGCGCGGTGGGGCGGCGCTGATCTTCGGGGCGGAAGGCTTAGGAATGTCTTCTTTGCCCAGCAGCATCAGCGTGGACGGTGGAACGGAGACGCGCATGGCCCCAACTTGGACCGGGACGGTCGAGTCGCCGTCGGCGTCTTCCAGAAGCTCCCCGGTCATGCCTAATGTCGTGATGCGGACCTTGTCCCCCCGGCGCAGGGGGCGATCCGGGACGGACTCGATGAGCGTCGGCTGGTCTGCGGCGAGACGATCCTGGATGGCGGCCTGCAAATCGCTGCCGATGTCCTTGATCTTCTGCCGGGCGCGCTCGGTCTGCCGGCCCTCGGCGTTGACGCTGCGGAGCTCGGCCAGAGTATTGTCCAGCTTGTCCTGGGCGCGCTTGATCAGGGCGCGCGCTTCCTCCTGCGCCTTCTGCCGGGCCTCGCGGCGCAGGGCCTCCAGATTAGACAATTCCTCGGCGTAGCGGCGCTTGATCATTTGCGCCTCAACACGCGCCTGCTCGGCCCCGCGCCCCTCGGAAACGGCCTTACGCCGCCCTTCTTCCAGTTCCCGCAGCAGGTCCGCCGTCTCGTCCGTGCCGGTCAGGGCGGTGCGGGCGTTGTCCAGGACGCTTTCCGGCATCCCCAGGCGGCCCGCGATGGCAAAGGCATTGGAGGAGCCGGGAATGCCTTGCAGCAGGCGGTAGGTCGGCGACAATGTCTGCTCATCGAACTCGACGGAGGCGTTCTGGACGCCCTCGGTCACGAAGGCGTAGGTCTTCAGCTCGCCGTAGTGGCTGGTCGCGATGACGCGGGCCTCATTCGCGCGCAGGTGGTCCAGCAGGGCGCGGGCGAGCGAAGCGCCCTCGCCGGGGTCCGTCCCCGCGCCCACCTCGTCCAGCAGAACCAGGGCATTGCGGCGCAGGTCCTTCAGGATGCGGACGATGTTACTGATGTGGCCCGAGAACGTAGACAACGACTGCTGAAGGCTTTGCTCGTCGCCGATATCCGCGAACACTTGGTCGAAGACGTTCACCTCGGCCCGCGCGGCGGGGACATGCAGGCCGCACTGGGCCATGAGCGTCAGCAGGCCAGTCGTCTTGAGGCTGACCGTCTTGCCGCCCGTATTCGGCCCGGTGATCAGCAGGACGTGGTTCGTCGGCGTGCCCAGCTCGATGTCAATGGCGACGACCTTTTTGGGGTCAATCAAAGGGTGGCGGGCGGACAGCAGGCGCGTCAGGCCATCCTTGTTCAAGGTCGGCTCGATGGAGTTGTGCACGACGGCGAGCTTTGCACGGGCGGCGATATAGTCAATCTCGCCCAATGTCTCGATGGTCACCAGAAGGGCGGTCGCGACGCGGGCGACGCTCTCGGTCAGGCGGCGCAGGATGCGCTGCACTTCCTGCTCCTCCTTGATGGTCAGCTCCTTGATCTCGTTGCCCAAATCCACGACGACTTGCGGCTCCATGAACAAAGTCGCACCCGAGGCCGACGTGTCGTGGACGATGCCGCCGAAGGCGCCCCGGTGGTCGGCCTTTACTGGCACGCAGTACCGGTCGCCACGCTGGACGATGACGGGGTCTTGCAGCAAGGTCCGCATGGAGCTGAGGATGCCGTTCAGCCGGTCCATCATCCGGGCCGACGACACCTTGCGCTGGCTGCGGATGCGGGCGAGTTCCGGCGAGGCCCCGTCCAGCACCTGTCCATTGATGCCGATGCTGGAATTGATCTCGGATTCGAGCGAGGGGAACTGCCCCAGACCGCTCGCCCGGTCCGCCATGATCGGATAGTCCTGAACAAGCTTTTGCAGAAACAGCTTGAGCGAGCGGGAAGCGGCGGCGACGTTCAGCACGTCCAGCAGGCCGTGCGGCTCCAGGGTTGCGCCGATCTCCGCCGACTTCAGTAGGGGCCGAATGTCCATAACGCCGCCCAAAGGCAGGTTGCCCTTGGCGGCGATCAAGGTCCGGCACTCGGTCGTCTCGTCGAGCCGTGCCTGCGCCTGCGGCAGCCAGTCCGAGGGCGTCATCGCCTCGGCGCGCTCCCGCCCGAGAGAGCAGGCGGTCTGGGCGGCCAGTTGTTTTCGGATCGCGTCGAATTCCAAGACGCGCAGTGCGTGTGTGTCCATCATGGTGTGCTGTAAACTCTGAACCGGCACTGGAAGTGTCGGCCTACTCTCGAATGAAAAGTCGCTCTGCGACTGAGGAAGGGGAGCTAGGAACAAGAAGCCCCGCGCCTACGCCGGTAGATAGTTGCCGGTAGACAGTTGCCGGGAACCAATCTGTTCCAGCGCGTGTCGTATGCTATGAAGACAAAACACCGAACTTAAGGAGAAAACTCCCGATGGCAACACGCCTTGCACGATATATTCTCGCTGCGCTGGCACTGATCCCCGCTGCTGCCGCGCAGGCCGCGCCGGACATCCGGGCGCTGACCTCGGACAATGTCAAGACGCTCCAAGTAAGCAGCGAGATTGTCACCGAGAACCAGAACGAGCTGAAGAAGATCGGCGGCGACATCTCGCTCGCCTATCGCCTGCACCGAGGCTCGATGGTCTATGAGCAGCCCGGCAAGCTGCGGATCGAGGCGACTATTCCGCACCTTGCGACCGGGTACTATGTGGTCAATGGTAACCAAAAGCTGACCGTCGCCCCGTTCGTTCACAAGGTCCAGGACACGACCGGAGCGCCCGGCAAGCGGCAGACGCTGCTGGACTTTGGGCTGGTCCCGCCGGAGCTGCTGATAGACTACAACGCCACCTTCCTGCGCCGTGAAAACGGCCTGCTGTGCTTCCAGCTTCAGCCGAAGCAGGTCGGGGAGACCCAGAAGGATCTTGTCTGGATTGACCCCAAGACACACATCACCGCGCAGAGGTATAATTACGACCGGGATGGCAAGCTGGTGAAGTGGTTCCTTTACAAGAACCCGCTCCTCATCGCCCCCGGCATTTATGTCCCGACCCGCGTCGAGCTATACAACACGCAGAACAAGCTGGCCGGCGCGACCGTGTACCAGAACGTCCGGGTCAATCAGCCCGTGAGCGACTCGCTTTTCAAGATTTGAACATCACCGAACCACAACCCGGCATCCATGCTCCAGCCACACAAGCCACTCGTCGCCTAAACTTTGCGACGGGTGGCTTGCTGGCTGTTCTGACCCTGTTTCGCTTCTGGTATGATGCCCAGCATGAGCTTCTCCAAGATGAGGCCTACTACTGGCAGTGGTCGCGGCACCTCGATTGGGGCTATTATGACAACACGCCCTTAATGGCGCCGGTCATCCGGCTCTTCACCAGCCTGTTCGGCTCGACGGAACTCGGCGTCCGGGCAGGCGCAAGCGTCTGCGCCCTCGTCATCTCCCTTTTCGTCTACCTACTGGCGAAGCGCCTGTTCGGGCCTGCGGTCGCGGTCGTCTCGGTCGTCCTCGCCAACATCATCCCGCTGTTCGCCGCCGGGTCGGTCATCATGACCCAGGATCCGGTGCAGATCGCGTTTTGGGCCGCCGCTCTGTATGTCACCCAGCGCGCGCTGACGGACCGGCCCCGGTGGTCGTGGTGGGTCGCCGCGGGCATTCTTGCCGGGCTGGCGGCACAGGCCAAATTGAACGCCCTCGCCCTCCTGCCGGGCGTCTTCCTCTACGTCCTGCTGTCCCCAGCGGCGCGCGCCCGGTGGCTGCGCCGCCCGGAGCCGTATGTCGCTGGGTTGATCGCGCTCCTCATCTTCGCGCCATTCGTCTGGTGGAACCACACGCACCAGAACGCTTTCTGGATACATGCCCACGCGATGGCCTCGCGCGGGTCGGGGCATGACGGGCTGAAGTGGGTGCTGCGGTTCTTGGGAGATCAGGCCCTGCTCATCTCACCCTTCTTCTTCTTGACATATTTGGCAGCTATTTCCTATTGCTTATACGTTGCACTAAGGCACTCCGCTAAAGAGCATGACGATTCCCTTGTGTTTTTGTGGTGTACAAGTATTGTCCCTTTTGGCGCCACCTTTGTAACAGCCTTAAAGAGCAAGGTTGAGGGTAATTGGGCTGTAGATGCCTATGCCAGTGGCGTGCTTCTCGTCGCGTTCGTCTTTGTACGCCTCTGGGATTGGCAGACGCATCTTGGCCGCTTCTGGAACTGGTTGGATGGAACAACGCCGCGGAAGTCTGTGCTCTGGAGTCTCAACGCACTCAAGCGTACATGGGTTATCATGGCCTGCTTGTTCGCCCTGGTCCTCGGCACCGTAGCGCTTTTTCCGAACTTGCTTTACAATGCTGGCGTCAAGTTCCCGAAAGCCACCGACGATCGAACGAACGAACTGTACGGCTGGCGGACGCTGGGCGAGCGCATCCAGAGGGAGCGCGCGGCGATGGGCGGCGATCCATTTGTCTTTGGCATCAACTACAGGATGCCGTCTGAGGCCGCCTTTTATCTGCCCGGCCAGCCGCAAACCTACTCTCTGTTTCTGAACTACAAGAGCAGCGAGTACCGATTCTGGGAGGACCCGGACGCACTCAAGGGACACGATGCGGTCTTCCTCAACGACACGGACAACCAGGACCACTTCGATGACCTGCGCGCCGTGTTCACACGCGTCGAGCCTCAGCCGCCCCTGCTTATCTTCCGCAAACCGCCCTATGCAACCCCTATCCGCACCATCCAGATCGTTCGCTGTTACGGCTTTAAGGGCTACGATGTCAAAAAGTGGCAGGACGGCTGGTGAGGATTCAAGGCTTCGTCCGGGCGTACTGGACGTACTTGCCGTTTGCAACCCGTAGGAACATCGTGTCATCATCGGGGCCACGGCTGTAGGTCAGCTTTTCCTGTTTGTCGGCATACAGGATAAGATGGTTCTGTACCAGCGCCCAGAGGAACGTCCCCTGCGGTCCTTTGCCGGTAAGACTGCCGCGTGTCCCTGTCTTATTCCCATTGAAGAGATAGAAGTCTAGGTTCTTGGACTCCCAGCGTCCCACCATCCGTCTGGTTCGGGGGTCCTCGTCGGCCCCGGTGGATGCTCCAGCCCCGTTTAGGGTATAGGGTGGAGCGGCCGGTGCCCCCGGAGACACCGGAATATCCACAGGCGTCGAGACTGGAGCAGGCATCGGGGTGGGGGCCGTGTCCTGTCCCGACTCCAGGCTGTGCGCGAAGAAAACGGCGCCCAGCACCACGACCAAAACGATGGGGAAAGCGATCATCAGCGCCCGTGTCAGCATCTTGCCCAGTGGCGGCGGCGGTTGCGGCGGCGGTATGGCTGCCACGTCGGCTTGCTCGGCATAGATGGGTGTGGACTGGTACGCGGGCGTTGGGTAGGGCGAGGATTGATACGGCAGCGTCTCAGCAGGGGCAGTGGGAGGCGGCGAAACGAAGTCCGGCGGCAGGCCGGGACGGGGCGCTTCTGCTTGCGGAACTATGGCCTCTTGAGCCATAGGCTCGGCGGCTGCCACAGGCTCGGTGGCTGTTGCTACCGGCTCCTTTCCTTCGGCACCAGGAACCTCGTGAATAGTCGCCCCTGGCGACTCAGCCTCTAGGGCCGGCTCTGCGGGACCGGCTTCATTTACGGCAGCCACGACCGGCTCCGGCGGTTCGGGCGCGGTCCCATCCGGCAGCAAGGCGTCGTCAGGAACGGGGCTTTCGAACTCCGCCCCGCAGTGGCGGCAGGCAGTCCGGCCTGCTGCCTGCGGCGTGTGGCAGTTCGGGCACTCGTAGATCATGCTCATGGCGAGTTTCCTTGTGTCCAATACTCCTCATTATCCCGCAGCGACATCACCAATGCAGGAGAACAGGGCAGATCGGCGTTGTTATTGCCCAAATCCCAAATGTCCTGATCGGCACAGGTCTGGGTTGGGCGCAAGGCGCGGGTATGACCATCCGCGAACAGCCAGTTGCTGCGAGTGAAATGGCCGGCGAACAAGTCGGTGTGCGAGCCGGCCTGCGGTATGTCGCATCCGGCACAATCGGGGTAGAGCAGCGGCGGGTTGGGCGGGTTATTCAGTTTCCACCCACCACCGTCGCTTTCGCCCACGAGAAAGAGACCGGCCGGGTTCTCGATCTCGCCCAGTCCGACGACTGTAGCGTCCGAGGAGAACGCGCTGTCGTTCGCGCCGTAAGACACGAAAAACTGGTCCCCATCCCCAATCGGAGAAATATCGTCATAAGCATTCGATGGGCAGGCATAAACCCGCGCACTCTTTGTGTAGACGAAGGCAAGGTGACGCCAGGTAGTCGTGTCCCCATTGCTGACGTATGCGATGGGCGGCATGGTATCGTCGCTGTCCTGCGTATACTGTGCCAGCGCCAGCCCGATCTGCCTCAGATTGCTGAGGCATGTCGTCCGGCGGGCGCTCTCGCGCACTTTCCCGAAGACGGGGAATAGGAACGCGGCAAGAATGGCGATCACGGCGATGACGACGAGCAGTTCGATCAGCGTGAAGCCGTGCGCCGCCCGTCTTCTGTAGTCTTTGTGATGGCAATGGGGCATGGCAGGCAGTTTCTGCCTGCCTATTCGCCGCCACCTGCCCCATTTCCTGCCTCACCTACCGTATGGGCCATGAGATACAGTCGCCGCTGCGTGGAAGGCGTCAACTTCGCGCGGTCGGCAAGGCAGTGTCCCACGATCCAGAGAACTCCCTGCGCGTCCGCGACAATGGGAATGCGGTGCCGCGCGGCACGCGGCACTTTGGCGTCGGCGAAGATGTCGCTGACCTTCTTGTGCCGTCCGCCCATGCCCAGCGGGTCGATCCGATCCCCCCCCCGCCAGTTGCGGAGTGTGAGGACGTCCGAAGAGACAGCGTCGGCATCCAGCACGACCGCGCCGGGGAGTGCCTCGAAACTCGCACGGACGCTCCACTCCGTTCCAGGCAGCGCGGCGGTGCCGGGGATAGGGAGAGAGGCCGTAACATCGGCAAGGGAAGCTGAGGCGTTCGGCAGTGTAAGTGCCACCGTCTCATCGTTCACGCGGACAGTGCAAAAAGGGCGGGGCAGACTCAATACGAAGGTCCGAGGCGTGGGGGCGGCGACGGCCCGGCAAGCCCATTCGACATGCT
>JANLUQ010000143.1:0-8315 GCA_031363565.1 Armatimonadota bacterium
GTCCATGCGGAACTGAGGTCCGACGAACCCGGCCGCCGTGGCGAAGGCTTCCGCACCGGTCAAGATGTGCGAGACCAGGGCATTGTTCAGGTCAATGATCGGTGGGAGGGCGTTAAAGGGGCCTTTGGTCAGCGCGCCCTCGGACCCAGTGCCAGTCGTGGAGGGCGACTTGCCGGTCAGGCTGCTGATTAGCTCCATGAACAGCTCGGGCGTCTCCTGATAATGGATCGGATTGTAGACGGCGAGGGAGCGGATACCCGGCTCAGGCGGGTTCAGGCGGCGTCCGGGCAGCACGGCATTCACAGGTGTGGGCAGGGGCTGATCGGGAGGGGTCTGCCGGTACAGCCGCATCCCGGTCTCAGAAAGATAGGCGGGCTTGCGGTCCATTAAATCCGCGCGGATTTGTAGATAGCGTGGATTCTTGGTCGGCTTGCCATCTACGATGCGTGGGTGGGCGGACGAGACGAAGTAGCCGGGGTTCTCGGTGGCCTGTCGGATGACCTCCTGCATGGGCAGTGTGAACTCGCTCAAGGTGATCGGTGAGGCGAGCAGCTTTTGGGCGTCTTTCTGGGTCAAAGGGGCGTAGTTGGAGAAGAAGTTGTCCGGGAGGGCGAAGTGTGCCTCGGTGAGCTTGTCATAGCCCCGATGAATGGCCTCGTCAGGCCGCTGGAACAGGCGGCGCTCGGCATTCTCGACAATCTTGAAGCTGGAAGGGCCATCGTACCGGGGGTTGAGGTTATGAAGACGGTCGGCGGGGACGACGACGGAGGCCGAGATGTCGTCTTCCAGCTGCAGCTTCTCGGCGGGGACAAAGTCGGAGCGCAGAGTGAAGATGCGCCAGTTTCCATCGGCGGTAAAGCCGACGCGGGCGTAATGCGCGAGCAGCTTCTCGCCCCGGAACCGAAGCTCGTTGCCGGGGCGGCCATTGACGACATCCACGCTGAACTGCTCGCGCCAGTTGCCGCCCATCTCGGGCTGATAGAAGCGCTTGACGAGGTAGACCAGCTCGCGGATGGTGTACGGGATGGACTCCAGCCACTGATTGTACTCCTCCGTGTAGAGGGTCCCGGAAGGGGTAAGCAGCTTGATGACAGAACCCAGGGAGCGCTCCGGGCTGAGGACGGGGCGGCTATCCCCACCGGCGCGGCCCCGAAAGCGGTCCGAGTAGTTCTGGGTCAGCAGCGCGGCGACGGCATCCATGTCCTTATGAAAATCGGCGATGAAGAAGGGGGCGTGCATGATTGAGTCCGAGATGGACTTGGAGATCTCGGACTTGCCGCCGCCCGAGACGGTGCTGGGCTTGTGGCAGAATGTCCCCTCCGCCGTGGTCCCGACGAGTCGCCACTGGCCCGAGTCCGCTTCCTTCTCGAGTCGGACTTTGTACCCTGCTGGGACAACATAGGTGATCTTCGGATCGAGTGGAAGCGTATGCCGCCCGCTCAGGTTCTGCCAGCAAACCGTCTGCGTGTTCAGGTTGATCTCGACGTTCTCGGGGACGTAGAAGATGTCCAGGTGGCTCTTGTCAATGCCATAGCCTTCCTTCTGTATCTCCATCCGGTCGCCGAACATCCGCCGGACCTGCTCGAAAGTGTGCTTCGACTTGGGGAGGTGGGTCGCGACGCTGAACAGTTTGCCCAGATCGTACTGCGGGTGAACGAGGGCGCCGCCGGCATGCTCCTCCTCCACCATGCCGAGCAGGTTGGCGGCGAAATTGATCTGGGTCTTGACTTCTTTTTTGCAGTAGCCATAATAGTTGTCCGCGATGACCGTGACCATGACGCCATGGGCGTCGCGGGCCGTGACTTTGAAGGCATCGCCGTCGTTGTACATCTCGTCGGGGGAAGCCCAGCACATCCGGTCACGCTTCTGGCGGTCGGTGGCATCGTCGAAGTGGGGCAGGCCGAGCGATTTCTTGGTTAGTGTGGTCAAATGGGGAGCGAGGATGACATAGCCGGTGTGCCCGGTCCATTGCTCGATGTCCAGCCCGGCATCGTTCTCCGGGAGGTGTGGGTCGCCGCCGTTGCCGAAGATGCGCTCGATGAAGTCAACGTTGCTGACCAAGTTGCCGGGAACGAGGAAACGCACCTCCATGGTCTTGCGCGGCGTGACGCCCGGCACGCCGGGCACAACAAGGGGGCGCATCATCAGTGAGACGAAGGTTTCGACGGGGCGCTCGCCCTGAGCGGTGAAGGGCAGCCTCAGCAGGGAGCGCGGGGCATCCAGGGCAGCGCGCAGGAGGCCCGCGAAGGCGACCTTAGGGACGGCGACCTTGTCATAGGGGATGGGTGCCCCGCCCTCAGCCACATGGAAGACGCCCTGCGTGGTCCTTCGGTCGCTCTTGGGATTATGCAGGACGCCCTGACCCTGCCCCAGCCGATAAGAACTGACGATATCGGACTCGAAATGATCCTCGCCTTCAGGCAGGGACAGCTCGCGGGCCATGCCGGGCCGATCGAGAATGAAGCTTTGCCCCAGGCCGGGCAGCCTGATGGGAGGGTCGGGCGAAACATCGGCCAGATAACGGTCCAGGAACGCCTGTGCGCGGGCATCAATGGGGCTAGGCTCGGCGTAAGACAGCCGGATGCGCTCTTTGAGGTGGGCGACGACTTCATGGGGAATGGTGAGCCGGGAAACGAAATCATCCTGGCCCATCGCGCCGCCGGAAACCATCAGCTTGAGCTTGATGTAATCGTTGAGTTCCTGGCGCTCATGGGTAGGGTTCGTGGTTGTCATGGGTGTTGTTCCAAAAGAAGAGGCCCCCGATTTCGCAACGGACCAACGGCATGGTGACATCGGCGAAATCGGGGGCTTCATCGCCTCCGTAGTGAGATGTTGAAAGTGGGACGTCAGGGCAGATTTGTCTCGCCCATCAAATAGCGGTCACACTCGCGGGCTGCCTCGCGGCCCTCGTTGAAGGCCCAAACGACGAGGCTCTGGCCGCGCCGGGCATCGCCCGCCGCGAAGACGCCGGGGAGGCTGGTCGTGTAGCGGCCGTAGTCGGCCTTGACGTTGGAGCGCGCATCACGCTCGACGCCGAGCTGCTGGAGCAGCCCGTCTTCGGGTCCGAGGAAGCCCATCGCCAGCAGGACGAGCTGGGCTGGCGAGACCTTCTCCGACTCGGGCACCTCGACGGCGACGAAGCGGCCATTTTCGTCCTTCTGCCAGTCAAGCTCGATGGTGTGAACTTCTTTGACATGGCCGTCCTCGTCGCCGACGAACTTTTTGACCGTGGTGCAGTAGACGCGCGGGTCGTTGCCGAAGACCGCTAGCGCCTCCTCCTGCCCATAATCCAGGCGGTAGACCTTGGGCCATTGCGGCCAGGGGTTGTCAATGGCGCGCGCCATAGGCGGCTTGGGTAGCATTTCAAGCTGGACTAGGCTGTGGCAGACATGGCGCATGGAAGTCCCGACGCAGTCGGTGCCCGTGTCGCCGCCGCCGATGACGACGACATCCCTGCCTTCGGCGGAGACGAAGCCGTCGTTCGGCTCGCCCGTCAGGAGGTTCTGGGTATTGGCCGTCAGGAAGTCCATAGCGTAGTGGATGCCCTTAAGGTCGCCGCCCTCGATACCGGAGAGGCCGCGCGGCTTGGTTGCGCCGGTCGCGAGAATGACGGAGTCGAACTCTTTCGTCAGTCGGTCGGCGGCATAGTCCTTGCCGACTTCCATATTGGTGAGGAAGGCGATGCCCTCCCGCTCCATCTGGTTGACACGCCGGTCCACGAGTTCCTTGCCAAGCTTCATGTTAGGGATGCCGTAAGTCAGCAGGCCGCCGATGCGGTCGCCGCGCTCGAAGACGGTCACCAGATGTCCGGCTTTGTTAAGCTGGGCGGCGGCGCACAGGCCCGCTGGGCCGGAGCCGATGACAGCGACACGCTTGCCGGTGCGCGTCTCAGGCGGCTCGGGCACGATCCAGCCTTCCTCCCAGCCCTTGTCCACGATGGCGCACTCGATGTTCTTGATCGTGACCGACGTCCCATTGATGCCCAGGACGCAGGCTCCCTCGCAGGGGGCGGGGCAGACGCGGCCGGTAAACTCGGGGAAGTTGTTGGTCTTGTGCAGCCGGTCCAATGCCTCGTGCCACAGGCCCCGATAGACCAGGTCGTTCCACTCGGGGATCAGATTGTTGATGGGGCAGCCGGACGTCATGCCGTTCAGCAGGGTGCCGGTGTGGCAGAAGGGGATGCCGCAGTCCATACAGCGCGCACCCTGTTCGCGCAGTTTCTTCTCGCCCAGATGCAGGTGAAATTCTTTCCAGTCCCGGATGCGCTCGGTCGCAGTCCGGTCGAGGGGAAGCTCGCGCAGGTATTCGATAAAGCCCGTGGGTTTGCCCATGTGTGTCTCGTGCCTTCTAAAGCTGCCGTCCGGCAGCCGTATAAACGATCCTAAATGATCAGCCCTAACCGCCGCCCGCCCGCGCCGTGTCGCGCGCGTTGTCCTCGAAGGCGGCAAGCAGGGCCTCTTCGCCGCTGAGGCCCGAGGCCTCGACGCGGGCGATGGCTTCCTGCATCCGCTTGTAGTCGTTCGGGATGACCTTGACGAACCGCGCGACGGTCTCCTCCCAGCGGTCAAGAAGGCCCTGCGCGTAGTCGGCATTGGTATACTCGACGTACCGGCGGATCATCTGGCGGACCTCCTCGATCTCGGCCAGGTCCTCCATCTTTTCCAGGCCGACCATCTGCTTGTTGCAGCGGGTCGCGAAGTCGCCGTCCGTGTCCAGGACATAGGCGATGCCGCCGGACATGCCCGCCGCGAAGTTGCGGCCCGTGGCGCCCAGGACGATGACGCGGCCCCCAGTCATGTATTCGCAGCCGTGATCGCCGACTGACTCCACGACGGCATCCGCGCCGGAGTTGCGGACAGCGAAGCGCTCGCCCGCGCCACCCTGGATGTAGACCTCGCCCGATGTCGCACCGTAGAGGGCCGTGTTACCAATGATGATGTTCTCGCGCGGCACGAAGGTCGAGCCGGGGGGCGGCGTGATGACGATCTTGCCGCCGGACAAGCCCTTGCCCAAGTAGTCGTTGGTATCCCCCCGCAACAAAAGCGTCATCCCGGATGGGATGAAGGCGCCGAAGGACTGGCCCGCAGAGCCGTTGAAGGTCAGCTTGATCGTGTCTTCAGGCAGCCCCTGCGCGCCGTACTTCCGGGTCAGCTCGCTGCCGACGATGGTGCCGACGACGCGGTTGACGTTCTTGATCGGCAGGGTCGCCTCGACCCGTTCGCCCCGTTCCAAGGCGGGTGCACAGAGCGCGAGCAGGGCGGTGTTATCCAGCGCCAAGCCCAGCCCATGGTCCTGCTCAATTTGCTTGTAGCGGCCCACGTCGTCGCCGACCTCGGGCTGGTAGAACAGGTGCGAGAAGTCCAGGCCGCGCGTCTTCCAGTGGTCCACGGCTTTGTCGGCCTCTAAGCGGTCCGTATGGCCGACCATCTCCAGAAGTGTGCGGAAGCCCATGAGCGCCATGATCTCCCGGACCTCCTCGGCGATAAAGCGCATGAAATTGACCGCGTGGGCCGGGTCACCCGTGTAGTTCTTACGCAGTTCCGGGTTCTGGGTGGCGACGCCGACCGGACAGGTATTCAGGTGACAGACGCGCATCATGATGCAGCCCAGTGAGACCAAAGGGGCGGTGGCGAAGCCGAACTCCTCGGCCCCCAGCAGGGCGGCGATGACTACATCGCGCCCGGTCTTGAGCTGGCCGTCGGTCTCGACGGCGATGCGCGAGCGCAGATTGTTCAGGACAAGGGTCTGGTGTGTCTCGGCCAGACCAAGCTCCCAGGGGATACCAGCGTGCTTGATGGAGGTCTGCGGGGAGGCGCCCGTGCCGCCGTCATGACCGCTGATCAGGACGACATCGGCTTTGGCTTTGGCGACGCCCGCCGCGATGGTGCCGACGCCGACCTCGGCGACCAGCTTGACGCTGATGCGCGCTTTGGTGTTGGCGTTCTTCAAATCGTGGATCAGCTCGGCCAGGTCCTCGATAGAGTAGATGTCGTGGTGCGGCGGCGGTGAGATCAAGCCGACGCCGGGCGTCGAGAAGCGGACCTTGGCGATCCAGGGATAGACCTTCGAGCCGGGAAGCTGACCGCCCTCGCCGGGCTTTGCCCCCTGTGCCATCTTGATCTGCAATTCCTGGGCGTTGACCAGGTAGTGGCTGGTGACACCGAACCGACCCGAGGCGACCTGCTTGATGGCGCTGCTGCGCGAATCGCCGTTAGCATCCGGGATATAGCGGGCCGGGTCCTCGCCGCCCTCACCGGTGTTGGACTTGCCGCCGATGCGGTTCATGGCGATCGCCAGGGACTCGTGCGCCTCCAGGCTGATCGAGCCGTAGGACATGGCCCCGGTCTTGAACCGCTTGACGATCTCGGTCCAGGGTTCCACCTCATCGAGCGGGATGGAGGCATCGGCAAGTTTCAGCCCGAGCAGGCCGCGCAGGGTTGCCCGCTTTTCCAACTGGTCGTTGACCAGCCCCGAATACTCCTTGAAGACGGCGTAATCGGCGTTGCGGACCGCCTGCTGCAACTTGTGGATGGTCTGGGGGCTGAACAGGTGATACTCGCCGTCCGCACGCCACTGGTACTGGCCGCCGACATCCAGGGTATGCGGGTGCGTGCCGCGCTCCGGGAAAGCGTGGGTGTGGCGGATGGACGCCTCGCGGGCTAGAACGTCCATGCCGACGCCGCCGATGCGTGAGGCGGTGCGGGTGAAGTAGCGGTCAATGACCGACCTGTGCAGACCGATGGCCTCAAAGATCTGCGCCCCACAGTAGCTCTCGATGGTCGAGATGCCCATTTTCGAGATGACCTTGACGATGCCCTTGACGACGGCCTTGACGTAGTTCTTCTTGGCCACATCGGGGGTGATGTCCCGCAGCAGGTTCTCGCGGATGGCGTCATCAATGGTCTCGAAGGCGAGGTATGGGTTGGTGGCGGCGACGCCGTAGCCGACGAGGAGGCAGAAGTGATGTACCTCGCGCGGCTCGCCCGACTCCAGGACCAGGCCGACGCGGGTTCGTGTCCCCTGCCGGATCAGGTGGTGATGCAGGCCCGCGCAGGCCAGCAGGGCGGGGATGGGCGCGTGTGCAGGGTCAACCCCCCGGTCGGAAAGGATGAGGATATTCCGGCCCGAGGCAATGGCGGCGTCAGCCTCGACAAAAAGCTGCTCCATGGCGGCCACCAGGCCCTCGGCCCCTTCCGAGGCTTTGAAGAGGATCGGCAGGGTGATGGACTGGAAGCCAGGCCGGTCTATCTGCCGCAGCTTCGCCAGATCGTCATTGGTCAGGATCGGCGAGTCGAGCGCAATCAGGTTGCAGTTCTCAGGCCGGGGGTCCAGCATGTTCCGCTCGGTGCCGAGTGTCATGGCCGAGGAGGTGACGATCTCCTCGCGGATACAGTCAATGGGCGGATTGGTGACCTGGGCGAAAAGCTGCTGGAAGTAGTTGAACAGCGACTGCGGCTTATCCGAGAGCACGGCCAGGGGCGTGTCGTTTCCCATCGAGCCGGTCGCCTCCATACCGAGCCGAGCCATGGGTGCCATGAGGATACGTAGGTCCTCGAAGGTATAGCCGAAGGCCTGCTGGCGCTGCAAGACGGTCTCATGCGTGGTCGTTGGCACATCGGTCGGGTCCGGCAGATCGGAGAGCTTGACTAGGTTGGCATCGAGCCACTCACGGTAGGGGTTTTCGCGGGCGATGCTTTCCTTGATCTCCTCGTCGGCGATGATGCGGCCCTGGGCGGTGTCCACGAGGAAGATGCGGCCGGGCGCGAGGCGGCCCTTGCGCACGACGTCGCCGGGCGGGATGTCGAGCACGCCGGTCTCGGAGGCCAAAATGACGAGGCCGTCCTTGGTGACGGTGTAGCGGGAGGGGCGCAGGCCGTTGCGGTCGAGGATGGCGCCGATCTGCACGCCGTCGGTGAAGGCGATGGCGGCGGGGCCGTCCCACGGTTCCATGATGCAGGCGTGATACTGGTAGAAGGCGCGGCGGGCCGGGTCCATGTTGGTGTCGTTGGACCAGGGCTCGGGGATCATCATCATCATCGCATGCGCCAGCGGACGGCCGGCGAGGACCAGGAGCTCGAGCGTGTTGTCGAACATCGACGAGTCGCTGCCGTGCGGGTTGATGATGGGGAGGATCTTCTTGATGTCGTCACCGAAAGCCTCGCACTCAAACAGGGCCTCGCGCGCATGCATCCAATTGATATTGCCCCGGAGAGTGTTGATCTCGCCGTTGTGCGCAATGTAGCGGTAGGGATGGGCGCGCTCCCAACTCGGGAAGGTGTTGGTGCTAAAACGCGAGTGCACGATCGCGAGCGCGG
>JANLUQ010000151.1:0-3192 GCA_031363565.1 Armatimonadota bacterium
GCCGGCGACGGGCAAGTCAGCCTTACCTTCACGACTGTGCCGAATGCATCTACCTATAACCTGAAAAGCGCCGCCCAGTCCGGCGGGCCTTACACGACCGACGTTTCAGGTGTCACCGCGGGGGCGGGGGCGGCCACTGTCACCGCGACCGACTTTAACCAGCCAAACGGCTCGCCGAGATACTACGTCGTCAGCGCCGTCGGACTGGGCGGCGAGAGCGTGAACTCGAACGAGTTGAGCGCGACGCCCAGCCACATCAACCTGCCGCCGATTGTCACCCTCACCAGTCCCTCCGATGGGACGACGATGATCGCGCCCGCTGCGCTGACGCTGACTGCCACAGCCTCCGACCCGGATGGGACCGTCTCCCAGGTGGAGTTTTTCCAGAAGGGCGTCAGCGTCGGGGTCGTCAAGGCCGCGCCCTACACCGTGCCTGTCACCGGCCTTGCCACCGGGATCTACACATTCAATGCCACTGCCACGGACAACAATGGCGCCAAGACGGTGTCCAATACCGCCACCGTCACCGTTTCCAACCCGGCGCTTGGCGTGACCATCCTCAGCGGTCCCGCCGACCAGTCCACCGTCTGCACCGGCACCGTGGTCTTCACCTGGACCGGCTACAGCGACACAACGCCTGCCGCCCAGCTTCGCTATGAGTACCAGATCGACAACAGCGGGACCTGGTCCGCGCCGACTTCCGCCACTACTTACACTCTGAGTGGGCTGACGGGGGGCTTGCACTCGTTCGCGATCCGCCTGCTGAACGCCGACGGCAGCATCGTCGGCAGCCCCGTCGGCCGATCCTTCTTCGTCAACCTGACGCCGCCGATCCTGCTGGCCGCCACAGTGGATGCCCGCGATACCCGCGCGATCGTGAGCTGGAGCACCAGCAAGCCGACTTCGGGCCAGATCGAGTTCGGCACAACAACCAGCTACGGGCAGTTGTCACCGATCAGCGACATCCCCGATGGGGCGCACCAGACGACCTTGGCCGGGCTGAACACGCAGACGATCTACCACTACCGCATTCACTTCACTGATGGCTGCCACGGCGTCATCTCGGACGATTTGACCTTTACCACTCAGGCGCTCCTCAAGCCGAACCTCTCGATCACCGGCGCGACGGTGCCCGGCTCGTTCGCGCCCCTGGACAGGATCAGCGTCTCCTGGACGGTCCTCGACAGCGGCCCCGGCGACGCCCTGGGCAACTGGACCGACAGCATCTACCTCTCTACCGTTCCCACCCTGGATGCCACGGCCGTCAAGTTGGGCGACTTCCCGGTCAGCGGACCCACTCTGGCCTTCAGCAGCTACACGCAGTCTCAAAGCCTGACCGCCCCACGCACCCCCGCCGGCAAGCACTATCTGATCATCCTGGCCAACTCGACGAACGTCCTGCCCGAGACCACGACGAGCGATAATACCTTGGCCGTGCCAATCGAGATCACGACCTTGCAGGACATGGTCGTCACGCCGGACCAGACGCGGCTCACCCTCAAGACCGCAAAGCCCATATCCGGCACGCTCACTCTGACCGACTTGAGCTTAGGGGCACTCACGGGGATCACGGCGACGGTGCAGGGCGCCCCCGCCAGCATCACGGTACAGGTGACGCCGCCTGACTCGCTCCAGTCGCTGGAGAGCAAGAGCGTTCCTTACACAGTCACGGCCGCCAACGCCTCTGTTCTGAACGGTGCCGTCCGCATCGTGTTCGCGAGCGGCAGCGTCAAGGCTACCGCCACGCTGAACCTCACCGTCATCCCGCCGACCCCGATGCTCATCGCCGCGCCGATCACGCTCAAGACCAGCATGGTGCGCGGCGGGCAGCGCCTGGTGGACTTCACCGTCACCAATACCGGCGACGCCCTCGCCAAAAATCTGCGGCTAAATCTGCCGAGCACCCCCTGGCTTTCGGCCACTACGATGAACCTCCAGGGCGACCTCGCTCCGGGCGCGACGGGCACCTTCGAGCTGGCCCTGACGCCCGCCGCCGCCCTGCCTCTGGGTCTGTACTCCGGCGCGGTCGGAGTCAAGGGTGACAATACCGCCGTCAGCATTCCCTTCGCCTTCGACTGTATCTCGACAAACCAGGGCGGCCTGAAAGTCGTCGCGCAGGACGAATACTCCTTCTTCGCCGACACTCACCCCAATGTCGCCGGGGCGCATATCGTCCTGACCGACGCCACTACGGGCGCGGTCGTCCTGGACGATGTCACCGGCCCCGACGGTATCCTGGCCCGGCCTGCCGTCCTTGAAGGCGATTATAATGTGGAGGCGACGGCGGATGGGCACAAGCCCTCCCACGGGACACTGCATCTGCTGGCCGGACAGGTCAACGAGTTTGACCCATTCCTGTCCCGGCAGCTCGTCACCTATACCTGGACCGTTGTTCCCATTCCGTTCACTGACCAGTATACGGTGACTTTGGATGCCGTCTTCGAGACCCACGTCCCCGCCCCGGTCGTCACCGTGGAACCGTCTTTCCTGGATCTCAGGAAGGTGAAATTCGACAGCAGCGGCGTGGCGGTGGTCAATTATACCTTGACCAATCACGGCCTGATCGCTGCCAATAACGCGAAGATCAAGACGCCGAGCGACTCGGTCTACACGATCACGCCGTTCATCACCGATCTCGGCACCATCGGACCGCTCTCCTCCGTGATCGTCCCGGTGACGATCGTGCGGAAGGCCGGCTTCGTCCCGCACGTCCGGCGTGGCCCTGGGGCGCGTACCGCCGTCCAAGGACATGCGCTGACGCCGGCGGCCCAGAAGGCGCGGCTGCTGCGCCCTAACGACGGCGGTGCGGCCACCATTTGCACCCTGGCCGGGGAGGCCGACTTCACCTACGACTGCGGCGGCCCGCGCTTCACGAGTGATGAGCTGATCTTCGACACGGGCGAGTACCAGTGCTCCGATGTGGATGTGATCTATTCCGCCGCCGACGATAGCGGCAGCAGCGGCGGTGGCGGCGACACCAGCGGTGGCGGCGACACCAGCAACCAAGGCGACATCAATGGCGGCGGCGCTTCTGTAGATGGGCCTCCCGGCATCAACACCGACAACGGCTGCTTCACGCCCAACGATAGCGGTGGCGGTGGCGGCGGTGGCGGCGGCGGCGGTGGCGGCGGCGGCGGTGGTGGCGGCACTGGGGGCGGTGGCACTGGGGGCGGGGGCGGCACCGGCGGTGGG
>JANLUQ010000164.1:0-12354 GCA_031363565.1 Armatimonadota bacterium
TGCCTGGCGGTCTATGCCTTCGGCACGCGGCATCTAACCGCCAAAACCGGCCTGCTGGCGGCGGGGATACTGGCGTCTACGCCCCTCGTGCTGTGGGAGGCGGGGACGGCCTACGCGGACCTCGCAGGAGCCTTCTTCGCCACCCTGACGCTGCTTGCGGTCGCCAACGGCATGGCGGGCCGTGATGAGCGCTGGCTGCGGCTCGGCGCGGTCCTCATGGGCTTGACGCTGAGTACGAAGGCGACCGCCCTGGGGACGGTGGCGCTGCTCGCCGTCGGCCTGCTGTTCTGGTGGGTGCGTATGCAGGGGCAGACGCCGCCGAGGGCGGTAGCCAAAGTCGCCGTTTGGTGCCTGCTGGCGTTGGCTGTCGGCTCGCCCTGGTACATCAAGTCGGCGGTCTACACCGGCAACCCCGTCTATCCCTTCTACTCGCATATCTTCCCGAGCCATTTCTGGAACACCAGTCTGGGCGACGCATACGATGCGTCCAACGCGGGCTTCGGGGTAGGTGTCACGGCCAAAGAAATCCACAGCCCCACCCAAGCCGTCCTGGCACCGTGGAACCTGACGATGTACCTGCTGCCCGGCCACCTGACCACTAACCTGCACCCGTTCAACGACTTCCAGACGCCGCTAGCAGCGCTGTCTCCCCTGCTGCTGGCCGCGCTGTTCTTCCCCGCCTTCCTCGGGCGCGCGTCGGGGATGGTCAAGGCCCTCGGACTGTACGCGCTGTGTTCCCTGGGCCTGTGGTTCGTGACTGTGGAGTATGTCCGCTACCTGCTGCCGGCTGTTCCGGTCCTCTGCCTTCTGGCGGCATGGGTCGTAGTAAGTGTCTGGGAGGGGCGCTGGCGGGCGCGCTACGCCCTTGCCGGGTTAGGGGCTGGCTCAATGGTCTTTACGCTCTTCGTCGGCGCGTCCCTGGTGCGGCTGCAAGCGCCGGTCGCCTTCGGGGGACAGTCCCGCGCTCAGTTCCTAGAGCATGACCTGTCCGGCTTCCCGGTCATACAGTTCATCAACACGCATCTTCCCGCCGATGCGAAGGTAGTTTTTTACGGCCATCCATTCGGCTTCTACTGTGATCGCCCCTACCTGTGGGGCGACGCGCAGCACAGCACGCTCATTCCCTACGATACCTTTCACAATGCAGAGGACCTGCGCGCCTCCCTGCAAAAGATCGGCGTGACACACATCCTCATCAACCGGCGCAATCTGCCTCCCCCGGACGCGCCCGGCTATACCCAATGGGTCTATGCGCTGACGGACGGGGCCGGGCCGCCGCTCTTCGAGGCGCATGGCGTGGCAGTGTTCGCCCTGCCGGGGGCAAACCCGCGATGACGGAACGCCTGACGCGTCAGCTTCTGGCCGGGCTACTGCTGGTGTACCTGCTCCTGGCGGGGGCCTATAGCGTGGTCACGCCCGCCGCCACGCCGGAGCAGCACAACCCGGACGAGAACGCACATATGCAGTACGTCCAGACCCTGGCCACGGGACATATGCCGGTCTTCACGGACGTGATGCACGGCTACGAGAACCATCAGCCTCCGCTTTACTACGCTCTGGTAACTCCCGCCTACCTCGCAGCGCATGGACGCGGGGATGCAGCGGCGACGCGGGCCGTCCGCGCCGTTTCCATCCTGCTCGGCGCTCTGCTCATCCTGGCGGCCTACGGGTGTATCCGAATTGTCTTTCCGGACGAACCGTGGCTCGCTCTGGGAACGGCGACGGCCGTGGGCCTGCTGCCTGGCAACGTTGCCCTCTCGGCCTCGGTCACGAACGACGCTCTGACAAACCTCGTGCTGGCGGTCGGGTTGGGGCTGCTGGCGAAGATGGTCACGGCAACGGAGCCGAAAGAAAGACAGCGTTGGGCGCTCTGGCTGGGCTTGACCCTGGGCGCGGGCATCTGGACCAAGACCAGCACACTCCTCCTGTTCCCAGCCGTCCTGCTGGCCTGCTACCTGATAGCCTCCCGGAACCTGACGACGGGGGTGCAGGCGGCGCGGGCGGCAGTCATCGCCTGCGGATTGGGCGGGCTGATCGGCCTGCCCTGGCTGGGGCGGAACCAACTGCTCTACGGCGACCCACTCGCGCAGCACATTTTCGTCTCCGCCTTTTCCAGTACCGCCCAGGCCGACATCATCGCGCGGGCACTGTACGGCGGTTCCATTTTTAGCTACCTCGGCGGCGTGGCGCAGTGGACCTTCGCATCCTTCTGGGGCGGCTTCGACTCTTTGCTGATCTTCTGGGGGCAGGACCCGCGCGCGCATCTGCACCCGAATGACCGAGGCGCGTACTCGTTCCTCGCGCATTCCCCGCCGCTGCCCTACACTCTCCTGGCCCTTCTCTGCCTGGCTGCCGCCATGGGCCTGTTCCGGGCAGTGGGAGGCCGGGCGGCGCTGACGCCGCCTCAAAACGTCCTGCTGGCCGCCTTTGCCGTGCTAACCGCCCTGACCGGGCTGGTCTTCCTACGCTTTATCCTGACCTTCTTCCAGGCCCAGGGCCGCTACTGGTATCCGGCCCTGCTTCCTTTGGCGTTTTTCTTCGTCCTCGGCCTGCGCGGCCTGCTGCTGCGCCCCACCTGGTTCCCCAGCCTCATCGGCCTCCTTGCGGCGGGCTTGCTCGCGCTCAACCTATACACGCTCTTTGCCCTGCTCCTGCCACGCTTTTCTTAGGGTATACTTTTCCTCGAGACGGCCCATTCGTCTAGCCCGGCCTAGGACGCCGCGCTTCTCGGCGCGGAGACCGGTGGTTCAAATCCCCGATGGGCTATCCCACTTTCTGGCCGTTCGGGACCGTATGGGGGCGCGATTCATCGCGCCCTCTTCTCCTATCTGTGCCCTCTTTTCCCCTCCCCGCCCTCTTCGGTGCCCATTACGGCGCCCTCCCCAGCGTTACCGCCACGAGCCGCTTCTGCGAACCGTTTTGTAGTGCCATCCACACCTTTGTTCCGACCGGACAGGGGGTTGCCCCTACCGGGGACCGACTGGATAGGGTCGGGGCAGGCCCCCGTGCCTGTCCTTCTTGCTTTATGGTAACTTTATAGAAACCGAATATCGAATGTGCGTCAATGTTGACGAACGCCTTGTAATCGGTTATAATAACGGAGTGACGATCCAAACGCCGCTCACGTTAAGGCCCCCACTCTGATGCGCCGAACCAAAATTGTCTGCACTATCGGGCCTGCCACGCGCAGCCCGGAGAACCTGCGCCTCCTCGTGGAAGCGGGAATGAACGTCGCGCGCCTCAATTTCTCCCATGGCTCCCATCAGCAGCACGCCGAAGTCATCGGACACCTCCGCACCATCGCCCGCGAGCTGAACACGCCACTTGCCCTGCTGCAAGACCTGTCCGGCCCCAAAGTGCGCGTTGGTGCCATCGCCGGGGAGGGTGTCCTGCTCCGGCCCGGTGCGGAGATCACACTGACGCTCGACGACGTGCCGGGCGACGAGCATCAGGTCAACCTGCCCGTGCCCGAGATCTTCGAGGCGGTCCGGGCGGGAACACATCTGATGCTTGACGACGGGCTGCTGGAACTGCGAGTCAAGTCCAAACGGGCCGGCGCCCTCGTCTGCGAGGTGGTGGTCGGCGGCCTGCTGACCTCCAATAAGGGCGTCAATGTACCGGGCATCTCGCTGCCCATCGCCGCCGTCACCGACAAGGACCTGGACGACCTGCGGTTCGGCATCGCCCAGAAGGTGGACTACGTCGCCGCCTCCTTCGTCCGTACGGCCAGCGACATCGCCGTTCTGCGCGGGGTCTGTGAGGCCGCCCGCGCAAAGATTCCTCTGATTGCTAAGATCGAGAAGCATGAGGCGGTCCAGAATATTGACGCCATCATGGAGGCCGTGGACGGCATCATGGTGGCGCGGGGAGACTTGGGCGTCGAGGTGCCGATTGACGAGGTGCCGGTCATCCAGAAGATGCTGATCCGCAAGGCGAACCGGGCCGGTAAGCCGGTCATCACGGCAACCCAGATGCTGGACTCGATGATCCGCAACCCGCGTCCGACCCGCGCCGAGGTCTCGGACGTGGCGAACGCCATCTTCGACGGGACCGACGCCGTCATGCTCTCGGGGGAAACGGCGGTCGGCCTTTACCCATTCGACACCGTTCGCATGATGGCGAAGATCGCGACCCACACCGAAGGGTCGCTGGACTACGGCAGCATCCTCGACGAGAAGACGCGGCTCGATACGGGGCAGTCCATCACCGGAGCGGTCGGGCAGGCGACCTGTGACATCGCATACGACCTGGGCTGTGCGGCCATCCTAACCGCCTCGGCGACCGGGCGGACGGCCCGCGTGGTCTCGCGCTATCGGCCCCGCGCGCCGATTATCTGCGCGACCAATCTGCCCGAAACCTACCAGCGGCTTGCCCTGGTCTGGGGGGTTCATCCGGTCATCGTCGAGATGGCTGACGACTCGGACAGCATGATGCAGGCCAGCATTGACGCCGCCGAGCAGACCGGCCTGGTCAAGAACGACGACGTGGTGGTGCTGACGGGCGGTGTCCCCGTCGGTCGGCCTGGCAGCACGAATTTCATCAAGATCCACCGCATCGGCCAGCCCTTGCGCCCGGAGTAAGCGAGAGGCATCATGGATAGTGACACGCAATACAGCCGGCCGCCCCGCCGGCCTATGCACCTCGACTCGGAAGAACTGGAGCGTCGTCGCCGGTCACGGCGCGGCAAGACCGGCTGGAAGCGGCCCCGCCGTATCCTGGGCCTGTGGGCGCGTCTGGCCCTGCTGACAGGCGTGATCGTGGTGTCCATCTTCTTCGCGATCAGCCTCGTCGCCAAGGCACTCCGGCCCTATCACGAGGTCGGCATCCAGAGTGACCAGCTTGCGGCCACGCGGCTGCAAAGCGCCGCGCTCGTAGCCCAGAACGCGGACCTGACGCGCCGCATCCGCTACCTCCAGACGACGGACGGGATCGCCTCGGAAGCCCGCAGCTACGGATACCTCCGCCCCGGTGAGCGCCCCATCATGGTGAAGGGCCTGACGATGCCCACCGCGCCTGCCGTTCTTTCCGTGGCCGCCCCCCCCGCGGCTCGGGTCAGCGGCGCGGCCGGCCGCTTCTGGCACCATCTCACGGGGCATTAATACTAAGGGCGTGTCTAAAAAGAGGGGCGGACGACTGAAGTCGCGGCAACAAGCTCACAAAGTCACCCCATTAAAACCCTCGCCTCAGCAGATCTCGGATTACTCCGAACGTCTTAACCTGCGAAGGCAGGTTTCGTGCCTTTGTTGCTGCGGTTTTAACCGCCGGTTCGCAGTTTTTAGACACACTCGAATACTTTGATACTTCAAACCGGCACTCGAAGTGCTGGCTTACTGGCGAATGAAAGTGCCTCCGGCACTGAAGATCTGCCTCCATTGGCCTTTCCTCAGTCGCGGAGCGACTTTCACTCAAGAGCAGCCCGGCACTTTCAGTGCCGGGAGCAAACTGAAAGAATATAAGGAATGGCAAAAGAAATCATCGTTAATGTGGACCACCGGGAAACGCGCATCGCGGTCCTGCTGGATAAGCAACTGACGGAACTGCATGTCGAGCGCGAGCAGCGCGTCGTCGGCAACCTGTACAAAGCAAAAGTGGACAACGTCCTGCCAGGCATGGACGCTGCCTTCGTCGAAATCGGCCTGGAGCGCAATGCCTTCCTCTATGTGGCTGACATCCTGCCTGAAGACGACGAGGACGGCGGGCCGCGACGTAACCGGCGCGACCTTCACATCACCGATCTCGTCCGGCGCGGCGACCAGATTCTAGTCCAGGTCGTCAAAGGCCCGCGCAGCACCAAAGGCTCGCGCGTCTCCTCCCGCGTCTCTTTGCCCGGCCGTTTCCTGGTCCTGATGCCCGATGCCAACAACCTCGGCGTCTCGCGCAAGATCGAGGAGGGTAAGGAGCGGGACCGGCTCAAAAAGATCGTCCAGAAGTTCCGCGAGCAGGGGACTGGCGTCATCGTCCGTACCGAGTCCGAGGGCCGCAGCGCTGCCGAGTTGCGCCTGGACTACTTGATGCTGCTCGAGACCTGGAAAGGCATCCAGCAAAAGGCCAAAACAACCCCCGCACCCGCCTTGATCCATCAGGATATGGGCCTGGTCCTCAAAATCCTTCGGGACGCCTTTGGGTCAGACGTCAGCCGCCTGGTCATTGACTCGCCGACGGACTACGCCCAGGCGCATGAGATCATCGCGCAGCTATCGCCGGACTTGCAGGACCGCATCGAGTTGTACGACGGCGATAAGCCGATCTTTGAGCACTTCAAGATCGAGGCGGATGTCGAGCGGCTTTTGCAGCGCAAGGTCCCGCTGCCCTCGGGCGGCTCACTCGTCATTGACCAGACCGAGGCCTTGGTTTCGATTGATGTCAACTCCGGCAAGTTCACCGGTACCGTAGGCCTGTCCGACACGATTCTGAAGACCAACCTGGAAGCGACCGAAGAAATCGCCCGGCAGCTTCGCCTGCGCGACCTGGGTGGCATGATCGTCCTGGACTTTATTGACATGGACAGCGCCCGCGACAAGAAGGCCGTCATGGATGCCTTCGTCAAAGCGCTCAAAGATGACCGTTCGCGCACTAAGATCTCCAGCATCTCCGCGCTGGGCCTGATCGAGATGACCCGCAAGCGGACCGGCGAGACCGTGGACACGGCCATGACCGAGATCTGCCCATACTGCCACGGCCTGGGGCGCATCGACTCGGCCGAGACCGTCTCGCTATCCATCGAGCGCGAGCTGCGGAAGCTGGCTGCGACCACCCAGCACGAGGCGTTCGTCGTCAGCGCCCACCCGGACGTCTGCGCGCACCTTATCGGGGCACAGGGCGAGGACATCGAGGAGCTGGAGCGGGACCTGCGCCGCTCGATCTATGTCCGCTCGGTTCCGTCCTGGCACCACATCGAGAAGTTCGACATTGACCAGGGGGGCCTCCAGAAGTTCGAGGGCGCCTTGACCCCACCCCGGCGCGGCCAGACCGTCGAGGTGCAAGTGGGCCGCGACGACCCGCACGGCGACCGTGCTCCGTGGGCGACCGCTTATCTTCTGCCGCAGCGCGCCTTCCAGGTCGAGCTGTCCAACGGCGCGCGCTTCGGCGGCCAGACGGTCAAGGTCCGCCTGACCGACGTCCGCCGCTCCGTTGCCATCGCCGAAGTCGTCACGACCAGTGGCGGCAAGCCCGTCAACGGCGACCGCGAGCGTCAGGGGTCAGACAACGGGCGCGGGGGCCGGGAGCGGGCGGCGGCATAAGCGTAAACACCAGAGGACATGGCCATAGTCGGACAATCAGCCCGATCGTTGCCAGTGATAGTGCAGATTTTCTCGCCTCACATTGCCTGCAAGCGCGGATGTTGGTCGAACCACATCCGCTGGAAGAACGCGACCACCATCCTAGATGTGGGCGGGCATTTCTGCTTCTGTCAAAACTTCCCTTCCGCGACCGTCGTGCCAAGGTCCCCCTCTCCTAATCAGGAACAAACGCGCGCCTCTCTTGAACGAGCAAAGTATCACTGGCGGCGTGAGACGGAGAAGTCGCGTGAGACGGAGTGGCAGCGTGACCCATCTCCTGCCCCAGACGCCTCCAGAATCTGGCCATCCGTGCCGCGCGCCGAGGATTCTCAGGAACTAGGCGAAACCCGAAAATGTTAGTAGTCATACTAGAAACGACAAATAAACCACTGAGGACTATTCACCTATCATGATACAACGCGAAGTGCTTCCCAACGGCGTCCGCATCGTTACCGAGAACATCACTTATGTCCAGTCGGTGGCACTTGGCATTTGGGTTGGAGTAGGAGCGCGTGACGAATCCGACAAACTGCGTGGCATCTCACACGTCATCGAACATATGCTGTTCAAAGGGACCCCGACGCGCACCGCCCAGCAGATCGCCGACCAGATCGACTCGGTCGGCGGCGATATCAACGCCTTCACTTCTAAAGAAAGCACCTGCTATTACGTCCGCATCCTCTCCGAACATGTCCCTCTTGCCATTGACGTCCTGGCGGACATGTTCCTGAATTCGAATGTTGACCCAGAAGAGCTGGCGCGCGAGCAGAACGTCATCCTGGAAGAGATCAAGCGGCGCGACGACGAGCCGGACGATCTGGTCCACGACATGTTCGCGCAGACCCTTTGGCCCGATCATGTCTTGGGCAAGAGCATCATTGGGACGCCCGAAACCGTCTCCGGCCTAAAGTCATTGGACCTGAAGGGCTACATGAAGGAGCACTACACGCCGGACACCATCGTCGTGGCGGCAGCGGGAAACCTGAACCACGAAGAGATCGTGGCGATGGTGCGGGAGCGATTCGGACACCTCACCGGCAGCAAAGCGGACTGGCGCGCGATGGACACGCTGCCTCGCTTTACGCCCGAGACGATCTACATCGAAAAGCCCATCGAGCAGGTGAACCTCGTTATCGGGGCACCTGGCTACTCGCAGCTCTCCGACGACAAGTACAAGCTCTCCATCTTGGATAACGTTCTGGGCGGCTCTATGAGCAGCCGACTGTTCCAGGAAATCCGCGAGAAGCGCGGCTTGGCCTATTCGGTCGGCTCCTACTCCCAGTCCTACCGGGAGGGCGGCTACTTCGGCGTCTATTCCGGCACCAGTGCCAAGACGGCGGAGCAGGTGATTGACCTGGTTCGGGTGGAGTTCAAGAACGTCCACAAGAACAACATCACCGAGAAGGAATTGGAGCGCTCCAAGAACCAATTCCGCGGCTCAATCGTGATGAGTCAGGAGGGCATGAACTCGCGCATGATGCGAATCGGACGTAATGAGCTGACTTACGACCGCGTCATTCCCGTCGAGGAGATCATGGACAAGATCATCGCCGTCACGCTCGACGATATCGCCCAGGTCACCGAGCATCTTTTCGGGCGGGATGAGTATGCGATGGCGACGGTCGGACCGTTCACCAAGAATGGCGCGACGAATGTCGGCGCAGTGGAAGACGGTGGCGCAGAGGCGGCGCAATGACGGATCAGATCATGACGGACCGGATCACGGTCGCCGTCTCGGGGGCGTTGGGGCGCATGGGGCGTGAGGTGGTCGCCGCCATCGGTGCCGAGCCGGACCTTCTGCTGGCTGCCGAACTGGACAAGGACGACGACCTGGCGGACGCACTGGCGAATGTGAAGCCGGTCGCCCTGGTGGACTTCTCGGTCCCCGAGGCCGTCATGGGCAACATCGAGGCCGCGCTGGCGGCCCACGTCGTCCCCATCGTCGGCACGACCGGCCTGTCACCTGTCGATGTCGCCCATGTCCGCGACCTCTGCCGGCATCACCAGTGCGGGGCGCTCATCGCGCCGAACTTCGCCATCGGTGCGGTCCTGATGATGCAGTTCGCTCGGCTCGCCGCCAAACACATGCCCGATGCCGAGATCATCGAGATGCACCATGAGAAGAAGCTGGATGCGCCTTCTGGGACGGCGGCCAAGACCGCCGAGATGATCGCCGAGGGCCGGGCTGCCCTCGCCCCGACATTGCTCCCCGCCGACGCCTTCGAGAAGATTGCCGGCGCGCGCGGCGGCAAGGGGGTGGGGGACATCCCAATTCATTCTGTCCGTCTGCCCGGCTTCGTCGCCTCCCAGATGGTTATTTTCGGTGGTCTGGGCCAGACCTTGACACTCCGGCACGACTCGATAGACCGAAAATCCTTCATGCCCGGCGTCATCCTCGCCGTCCGCCACGCGCCCGCCCTCGCCGTCAACGGCGGCGCACTGGTCTACGGGCTGGAGAATCTGCTGTAAGGGCGCGATTTATCGCGCCCTCTTCTCTAGCGCTCCTACGCCGCCGCGTGTGGATCGGCTGTCCCAGCCGTCTTTTCCATTTCCCGCTTCAGCGTCCGCTCCCGCCACCGCAGGCGCAGAGGCATGAGAAGCGACTCCCACACCACTCCTTTGGACAGCTTCGACTGGCCCGCCCGGCGTTCCATGAAGATGATGGGCACTTCCGAGATTTGAAATCCTGCGAGCTGCGCCCGGAAGGTCATCTCCACCTGGAACGAGTAGCCGTTTGAGCGGACCGTCTCCAGCTTGATCGCTTCCAGCACGTGCCGGTGATACAGCCGGTAACCGCTCGTGCAGTCGTTGACGGCCAGCCGCGTCACCGTTCGCACATACCAATTCGCGCCCCAGGAGAGCAGGATGCGGCTCAGGGGCCAGTTGATGACCGAGATGCCGTTGAGGTAGCGCGAGCCGATGACCACATCGGATGTGCGCGCGGCCTCCACCATGCTTTGCAAGTACAGCGGGTCGTGCGATAGATCGGCGTCCATCTCCACGACGGCCTCATAGCCCCGCGCCAAGGCCCAGGCGAAGCCGGCCAGATAGGCCCGACCCAAGCCCTCCTTCGCAGCCCGGTGCAGGACATGGACGCGGCCTTCCGCCTCGGGGGACTGCGCCAGGGTGTCGGCGAGCTGCCCTGTGCCGTCGGGCGAATTGTCGTCTACGATCAAAAGGTCCACGCGGACCGGTTGTTTCAGCACCTCCTGCGCCACTTTTTCCAAGTTGTCGGCCTCATTGTAGGTCGGGACGACAACGATTGTGCGGGTTTTCGGGTATCCTAAAGACGTTTGGGGGGACGCTACTAGGGACATATGCGCGCTCTTATACCGACCTCTCTTGAATTCATTTCTCCAACGGTACACGATGTCGTTCGGTCGTAAAATCGCAAATCGGATTGTGCTGGCCTACCTGGTCCCGCTGGCCTTCACGCTGCTGATCGGCATCGTCCTCATCCACTTGGAAGGAGATGAGATACGGCTGCGTGATTATGCTCTGGGCATGGTGCTGGTCCTCATCCCCGCCGTGACCATCGGCCGCCTGCTGACCCGCCCGATCACGATGCATCTGGGGCAGCTTCGGCGCGGTGCGGAACGGATCGAGCATGGCGATTACCAGTCCCGCGTGGTTGCGAGCAAGGGGGACGAGTTCGCGGACCTCGCCCGCGCCTTCAACCACATGGCGGATGTCATCGCCCAGCGCGAGAGCGCCCAGCGTGAGCAGAACGGCGTGCTGGCAACGCTCAACCATCGCTTCGAGTCGGTCCTCAATGCCGCGAACGACGGCATTGCCATGCTGGACCGACAGGGCCATTTCGTGCTGATCAACCGGCGCTTCGGCGAGCTTCTCGGAGGCCGTCCGGAGGCCCTGCTGCGCCACACGGTGGAAGAAGCGCCGCCCCTGCTCCTGGAGCGGCTGGCCCACCTGAGCGGACGGCTGGCCGCGCTGCTGCCCGGCGATGTGCAGGACGGGCGCGGGGTCGCCGAGGAGATCATCGCGCTCGACGGCTCGGACCACCGTTTTTGCAGTTCTACACGGCCCCCGTCCAGGGCGAGGACGGACAGGAGACCATCGGCCGGATTTTGGTTTTACGGGACGTGACGCGCGAGCGCGAGCTGGACAAGATGAAGACCGACTTCATCTCCGTTGTCTCCCACGAGCTTCGGACGCCGCTCACCAGTATCAAAGGCTACACGGACCTGTTGCTGTCCGGTGCGACCGGCGAGGTGTCCGAGCTGCAAGCGGAGTTCCTGGGAATCATCCAGAGCAGCACGACGCGGCTCTCCAATCTGATCAACGATATCCTGGATATCTCGCGGATCGAGTCCGGCACCATCCAGATCAAGCACGAGCCGATCGACTACCGCCGCATCGTCTCCGATACGCTGCGGCTGATGAAGGCCGCCGCCGACGAGAAGCAGATCAGCATGGATGCCAGCCTGCCCGAATCGATCCCGTCCGTTCGGGGAGACACGGACAAGGTGACGCAGGTTTTGGCGAATCTTGTCAGCAACGCCATCAAGTATACCCCACTCGGCGGCTGGGTCAAGGTCAGCCTGGAAGTCACCGGTGAGGCAAGCGTCACGACCTGCGTCGCCGACAGCGGCATCGGGGTCTCGGACGAGGACCAGCCCAAGCTGTTCCAGAAGTTCTTCCGGGCCGACAACACCAGCACGCGTGAGGCGGGCGGGACCGGGCTGGGGCTAGTCATTGCCAAGACTATCATCGAGCTGCTCGGCGGCGCGATCTGGGTGGAGAGCGAGCCGGGCCGGGGCAGCCGCTTCTACTTCACCCTGCCGCTTTTCCTGGAGGCGGCGGGCGGACCGGCCCCCGTCCCGGTCGCCCTCCCCGACCGCGGCATCGGCCTGGTCCTGATCGTAGACGACGACGCCTATGTCCGCAGCCTGATCCGCCACGCTCTGCACCGCCGCGGCTATGGTACACTGGAGGCTTCGGACGGCCAGGAGGCGCGGCAGAAGGCGCGTCTGCACAAGCCCGATGCTGTGACCCTGGACATGATGATGCCGGAGATGGAGGGACTGCGTGCCCTGCGCGCGCTGAAGGCGGACGC